>JAAWSW010000084.1 GCA_022801735.1 Bacilli bacterium
TATTAATGTTAATAACATTAAGGGTTTACTAATTTTTTTCTTAGCATCTTCCTTTAGTGCAGCCCTACTATATTTATTTGATGAATTACTTAGACTAACTCCACAATTAGAACAAAATGAATCATTTTCATTTACTATATTCCCACATTTACTACATTTCATTTTAAACACTTCCTTAATTTATTTAAGTATATCACAAAAAAAGAAATTCATGGGATATTTCCCTTGAATTTCTTTATCTTTTTATTATTAGTTTTTGACCTACTTTTATTATGTTTGGATTATTACCTATAATAGATTTATTGTTAGCATAAATATTTTGCCATGTTGTACTGTATTTTTTTGCAATGCTAGAAAGTGTATCACCTCTTTTTACTATATATGTAGTTTGAGAAGTTGTGTTTACTTTGCTTGGAGTGTTAGTTAATTTATTTACTATGGCTTGGATTTCTGAATAATTATAACCTGCTTCTGTTAGTTTGTTTTTTCTTTCTTGTCCATTTCCCCACTTTCCTACTAGTACTTCTTTAGCAATTTCGTTTGAACTTTTTTTATTTATGTTATTTTCTTGTTTACCTGATACAGCACTAATTAGATCATGATACATATAATTCATGTCTACATTACCACTAATGCCATTTACTTTACCAGAACTAGAATATTGCCATATATCATATGGTCCATTATATGTACATCTTTTATTATATTGTGCAACCCAATATGTATATCTTTTACCTAGTTCTAGTCCATTAATTAAATTGTTAGACCAGTGTTTACTCGCATATATTCCTGCCCAGTAACCGGCTTCTTCTATTCTATTACAGAAGGCTTTACAAATATCAGTTAATGTTTTTTTACTTAATGAAGATTGACATTTATCTTCTATATCAAAATAAACTGGTAAATCTAGTTTTCTTTTGTTAAGCCAGCATAATACTACACCTGCTTCTAATTTTGCTTCATCAACCGTGGTAGCATAACTATAATGATATACACCTACTGGAATACCAACTTTTCTTGCATCTTCATAGTTTTTTTCAAAATAAGGATCTTTTTGACTATCATATTTACCATAACCTATTCTAATAATAGCAAATTCTATTCCATCTTTTTTTTACTTTTTGCCAGTCTATATCTTTTTGATATTTAGAAATATCTATTCCTTTTTTTACCATATTATTATGTCCTCTAAATTTTTAACTGAACTTTCAATTAAAATATCTAATTCTGTATCACTTATTTTTATTTTTTTCTCTTTTAACCATTCTAGGGCTTTTTCTTTGGCTTTTTGTTTTTTATTTTCACTAGTAATTGATATGTCTTTGGTAATTTGTTCGACATATTTTACTGTATCTGCAACTATCTTCTTTTTGGTTTCTGTGCTTACTTTTTCTTCGTATAAAGTTTTTAATTTAATTCCTATAAATGAAGTTATACCAGTTATAGTGGCTAAAATCATTTCAATTATAGAGTCATTTAAAAAATCCATATTAATCACTTCCTTTTTTTATTGGTGGTAAAGAAAAAACTAGATCAACTAGTTTTTCTACTCCGTGGTTACCACCTAAAATTTTATATTGCTTGAATAGGTCTGCTATACAACTTCTGGCATAATCAGGCAAATAACCTAATTCAATATATTTTTCACATTTACCAGTAATTTGACTACGTAATAATAAAACCATGCTTTCTTGCATGGCTTTATTATTGTTTTTATTATCTTTTAGTTCCTTGATTATTATTCCTAGAATTGTTGTTAAGATGAATGGAATAATACAGTTTAATATTATTTGTAACATAAATAGCATTCCTCATAGTTAATTATTAATCCAATATCTCCATTTCAAATATTAAATCATCGAAATCATCTTCAAGTACTGTATCATTACAATAAAAGCGTAACTTTGTAGGACTAATTTTTTCTACTTTCATGGCTTGCCAAACATCTGTAGGATCAAAAAATCTTACATCTCTAGACATTTTAAATTTCCCATTAGTTATTTTAATATAACCATCTTCTAAATTTACAATAATTTCTTCATTTTCTTTCCAATTTGATTCAAAAAAATCATAATTGGAATATACTCCACCACCACCTTTAGCAATGATTTCCCCCTTAGTATTCATAATATTTCCTTTTAAATGGTGCTTAAGTAAACTAATCCCACGTTCGGCATCACTATTACTATAAATTAATTTGAATTTTACAGTATGACGACCTTTTGTTTGATAAATATAACTTAGATATATTTTTTCATTTTTATAAATTGCCACATTACCCTGTGCCTCACCAAATAAACGATTGAAACCACAGGCTTCTTTCAAAGAAATTTCTTTATTATCAGTTTTAGTATTTTTTAATCCATAATCTTCATAATACAATTTATCTATTGGTGTAGGTGTAAATTCTTTTTCTCTAAACCTTATTCCAATTGATCTTAAATATTCATATTCTTCCTCATTTTCACAGTATATATCACAAATTCCCTCATGAGATACAGAACGTAACCAACAATATCCATTTTTAAAAAAAGAAATATCTTCTGGGTATTCTGGATTAAGCCAGTTATATAAATCTTTGTTTGATAATAAATACTCTTTTACTTTATCATCTAATTTGTAAAACATTACATTAAATTGCTGTTCTAACTCTGAGGGTAAATCCTCACCCGGTCCTTTATATACCGCTGAATATACCCAATGATTACTATGACGTATTTTATAATTTGATAATTTAAGTTTTTCTTTTAAAACTGTTATATTTTCATCCAATATTTTTATTTTATCTTTTGTTAACCCCAATGGATGCGATACAAACATTACAGCATCACATTTATTAAAAACATAATTAATTAACTTTTCGTAAACTTCATCTTTTATTTCATTAGTAATTATCATATATATTGCCTCCTATGCTTATTTAGGTATTTCACCATAAAACCAAATATGTGGATGATTTTTAGCTTTATATGGGTGATAATGATGATAATAATTTGGACCACTTCTATGTTTCTTGTCCAAATAATACCCCGGGAACTCAATGGCTACTGCATAAGCTGAATCATGGTCATCACACATTAAATTTCCACCTGATTCTACCACTTGAACTGATTCTCCAGTAGTTAATCTTTTACCAATACGTATAATATTGCCATTATTTCCCCATGTTGCTTTAGTACAAGGTTTCGCGTTTTTCTGAGGAGTATTTGACGAACCTTCAGCGTCTAAATCCAAATCTGCTGTAGAAGAACTAGATAACACGGCCCCTATGGCTAACACAGTTAAAACAATTATGTCTGCAAATGGAGCAGGCCCATCTACTGCTGCTACTGGTAATGCTATTGATGCTAATGCTCCTATATTCATGGCTTGTGGTTTTGCTTTAGAAACGGATGAATTTGATCTTGTCCCTCCGCCTGATGACATTCCACCAGTTTTCTTTGTTCCAGATGAACCACTTTTTTTCTTATTACTACTCTTTTTATTTTTCTTATATAAACCTACACCTATCGCTACTAATGCACCTGCTGCCAATAGCACAAATGGTAATGGAATATTACCACTACTATCTAGTGTGTTAATAGGATTATTATTTGTATATGCAAACAAATTATATCCTGTTAAAGAACTACTTTGAATTAATATATCATCAGCATTTAAAAATCTGCCCCATAAAGGATTATAATATCTACTATTAAGATAATATAAATTAGTTTCTTTGTCAAAATAATAACTTCTATATCTAAATGGGTTTATATTGGCTATATGATTCATATCATTGCTTATATCATTTCCAAAAGCATCAGTAACAGAAATGATATTACCCCAACTATCATAATTGTACTTAGCCACAATTGAACCTGTATTATCTAAAATAGCAATTATGTCATTTTGGAAGTTTTTCACATAATAGTATAGAGTGTCGTTGTATTTAAACCCTAGAAGCCCTCCAAGTGCATTATACATATAGTATATCACATTATTATTAGTTTCTTCAAATATTATGTTAGTTCCCTCTAAATAATATTTGGTCTTTACACCGTTCACCACTTTTTCCGTTCTAGCATTTGTATAATCATATTTATAAGCAATATTGTTATTTGTATCTGTATATGATTTTAATTGTTTACCATTAATCCATTCTAATGAAATATTATCACCAATAGTTAAAGGATTTCCTATTTCATCATAAGTTATTAATTGATTATTAAATTTTGTTAATTGGTCTTCCCATTGCAAATTATTATATTCATAACAATACTCATTAATTAAATTATCTGTTCTAAGATTGTATTCCTTTTTAAATAATAGATTACCACAATTATCATATGTATATGTAATTGTTTTATTAAATAAACAATTACCCCCTGTCAC
>JAAWSW010000085.1 GCA_022801735.1 Bacilli bacterium
AGACTTTAAAAATTATCTTTTATTAGAAAAAAAATACAGTAAAAACACTATCATATCATACACAAATGATTTAAATAAATTTAAAAACTATTTTAAAAACAAAAAAATATTAAAAAATATAAGTCATAATGATATAAAAGAATATATTAGACATTTAAGTAAAGAAGAAAATACCAGAAGTATTGCTAGAACCATAAGTACACTAAAAAGTTTTTATAAATTTTTATTAATAGAAAAATTTATAAATAAAAGTCCACTAGAAAACATAAGTAGTCCAAAACAAAAAAAAGAACTACCAAAAATATTAAGCGAAGAAGAAATTGATAAACTACTAAACATACCATTAAATAACAACTATAGTTACCGAAATAAAGCAATGTTAGAATTAATGTACAGTAGTGGACTCAGAGTAAGTGAATTAATAAATTTAAAAGTAATAGACATCGATTTAGACATGGCACTAGTAAGAGTTTATGGTAAAGGTTCAAAAGAAAGAGTTATACCATTAGGAGAATTTGCCATTAACGCCCTAAAAGAATACATTACATATCATCGTAGTAGTATGTTAAAAAAGAAACCATGTGACTATTTATTTCTAAATAGTAGGGGAGATAAAATGACTAGACAAGCATTCTTTAAAATACTAAAAGAACTTGCTAAAACGCAAAACATAAAAACAGAATTTTCTCCGCACACATTAAGACATTCTTTCGCTACACACCTTTTAAAACATGGAGCAGATTTAAGAAGCATCCAAGAACTTCTAGGCCATAGTGATGTCTCATCAACCCAAATATATACACACATTTCAAACGAAAAATTAAAAGAAAATTATCAAGACTATCACCCACACGGAAAGTAGGAATAACATGAACAAACATATGCAAGAAGCAATAAAAGAAGCCGAAATAAACGAAAACACAGGCTTTAAAAACGGTGGACCTTTCGGCGCAGTAATAGTAAAAAATGACACTATAATAGCAGCCAGTCACAACACTGTTATAGAAAATAACGATCCAACTGCTCATGCTGAAATAAACGTTATTAGAAAAGCCGCTAAAATACTTAAAACACATGATTTAAGTGAATGTACACTTTATACAACTTGTTTTCCATGTCCAATGTGTTTATCCGCAATTGCTTGGGCAAATATTAAAAACATATACTATGGTAACACAAAAGAAGATGCTGAAAACATTGGTTTTAGAGATAACCAAATATATGAGTTAATAAATAACTTAAATTCAAATAAAACTATTAACTTTACCCAAATAGATAAAGAAGAAACCATAAAAACATTTAATAGTTTCAAAAATAACTCCAATTTATACTAAATAGAAAGTAGGGGAAGATATGCAAGATGTGATTATAGATGCAATTATAGACAGTATCAAACTATTACCATTCCTTTTTATAGCATTCTTAATAATAGAATTCTTCGAACATAAATTAACTAAAAAAAGTAAAAAAGAAATAGAAAAAGCAGGTAAACTAGGTCCATTAGTAGGCGCTATTGCAGGAATTTTCCCACAATGTGGTTTTTCAGTAATTGCCACTAATTTATATGTAACAAGAATAATTACTCTAGGAACATTAATTGCTGTTTATTTATCAACTAGCGATGAAATGCTTCCAATACTAATTGCTGAAAGGGCTAACCTAAATATAATAATACAATTCTTAGGAATAAAATTATTAATAGGAATTATATTTGGATTTATAATCGATTTCATAATAAAACCAAATAAAGAGCAAATAACTTATCATATATGTGAAGAAGAACACTGTGATTGTAAACACGGAATAATAAAATCAAGTTTAAAACATACAATTAAAACCCTTATATTCATTTTAATAATAACCCTTATATTAAATACATGTATGTTTATTTTAGGGGATGATTTCTTAAAAAATCTATTTATAAAAAATAATTTTTTTGTACCATTTATTGCTAGTTTAATCGGTCTCATTCCCAACTGTGCTTCAAGTGTTGCCCTTACTGAATTATATTTAAATGGAATACTCCCATTTGCTGGAGCCATAGCAGGCCTACTTACCAATAGTGGAGTAGCCCTTATAATTCTATTTAAATCCAATAAAAAAATAAAAGAAAACTTACAAATAGTTTTCTTAATATATGGAATAGGGGTATTAGTAGGATTAACAATAGAATTAATAACTTTATTAGTATGATATTTCATCATACTTTTTTAGTGCAAAAAATCATCAATATCAGACATTATTTGTTCTTGCATTTTTTTGATATCATAACCATAACTAACAATGTCATAGTATCTTTTATTAGTCTGTTTCGCAGTTTCAGCAATATATTTACTTCTTTCAATATTTACCTCACAATACTTGCAAATAGTTTCATCATCATATTTTCGAAGCCAACTTGATTCATCTGCTTCATTTATTGCCTTAAGCCTAATAAGCGCCTCATCAATATCTGATGTATCAACAATATATGCTTCAAATATTCTAACATCATGGTTACCTTTTAGTTCATCTAAGTTTGTCAAATCTGGCCATAAACCTCCTTCAACAACAATTCCATCAACATCATTAAGCATTCTATTAGAATACCCAATAGCAGCAGTTGTCAAAACCTCATCACGGTATCTGGTAGAAACAAAAAACACATCAAAATTCTTCCAAGATATCTTATGTCCAAAATTAGGGAACCTCACTCCAGTAGCCTTGAGCGCCTCTTTCATTGCATCCATATGAAGAACAGAAAAGCCATACTTTTTTCCAATAAGTTCTGTAATCGTAGTTTTACCAACACGCGGAACTCCACCAATAAATATTGCATTTTTTAATACTTTATGTTCTTTCATATAAGTAAACCTCATTTCTTCTTTTCAATTATATCAAAACGAACTAGCAGTAGCAACAACTTTCATATATCAACGTCTTTACAGCAGATACATATATAATCAAATATTATACTTTTTTTATACTAAAAGCATAAATTTTAATAAGGTGATAGCATGTCTAACATAACAATCGCATTTATATTAACATTTATTGCAGGCATTTCTACAATGATAGGTTCATTATTAATATTTTTCAAAGATAGAAGGGGAGTAGTACTAAAATATTCTCTCAGTTTTGCAGCAGGAGTAATGATATGTGTATCAGTGATTGATCTAATACCAGAATCAATAGAATTATTATTTAACGAAAATAAAAACAAAACATTTATTTTAACATTCGTATTTATCATAGTAGGAATGATTGTCTCATTTATGATAGACAAATTGATACCAGAAAATGAAAATCAAAACAATAATAAACTTTTTAAAGTTGGAATTTTTTCAATGATAGCCATAATATTACATAATATCCCTGAAGGTATTGCCACCTTTTTATCATCAGCAACAAATATCAAACTTGGAATAGCCTTAACATTGGCCATAGCGCTCCATAACATCCCAGAAGGTATCAGCATATCAGTTCCTATATTTAAAGCCACCAAAAGCCGCAAAAAGGCCTTATTATATACTTTTATTTCAGGAATGTCAGAACCATTTGGAGCAATACTCGCATATCTACTTTTAGCCCCTATAATAAACGACACAATAATGGGTATTTTACTAGCATTAATTGCTGGTATAATGATTCATATTGGTGCATTAAAACTACTACCAACAGCATTAAAATATAAAGAAAAAAAGAAAACAATCTGTTTTCTTATAATTGGTATATTTTTTATGTACATTAGTCATTTACTAATGAGTTAAAACTTAGTTACTTTATGAAAATAACAAACAGCAAAACCCCAAAACTGTGTCCACCAAAATAATTTTAATACAAAGATTAACACTTTGAAAGAAAAAGGCATAACACGCAAGAGTAGGAGAGTGATACTTTATTGAAATATATACCTTTTTCCTATCCCATTAAAAATTCTTTTAACAACAAATAATATTATCTCCAAAATTACCATTCATCTTATTAACAACATCGTTAATAGCAATTATACCATTAGAACTCCTATGATAAAAATACATAATTATTGAACATACATCTATATATCTATCATTTTCAGTATTAATAAAACTATCTATTTTTTCTAGTAGAATTCATATATAAATCCCCTTTTAAAATAAAATAATAAATATACTATAGCAAGCATACATAAAAAAATTTAACACTCCCCCTATCCAATTATTTAATAAAAAAAGGGGAGTAACATATAATAAAAATAGGACGCATTCTAAGCAAAAAAACTTTTAAAAGATGAATAGTTATTAACCTCAATTAAAAATAAGAAACATATTTTTTTCAGGAAAT
>JAAWSW010000086.1 GCA_022801735.1 Bacilli bacterium
TATCTAAAATCTAATATTTCTTTAGATGGAGAAGGAACAGAAACAAATCCATATATAATAACAACAGAATAAAATGAGAAAAAATCTCATTTTTTTTTCTTTTAAATTTCCCTTACTCTTGTAATAAAAAACAATTTGTTATAAAATAATAATAGGTGATAATATGCAAAAAGGTTTTACATTAATAGAACTACTAGGAATTATTATTTTACTAGGAATTATCATTTTAGTAGCAGTACCAGTTTTAATACAATCAAATAAAGTCGCAGAGACAAAAGAAATAGATGATTTTAATAAAACAATAAGTTCTGCATGCGAAACTTATGTTCAAGTAAAATCGGAAGAAGAAAATATAAAATCACTTATAAATACAAGCGGAAAAACATTAACAATATCTGCAGTAACCCTAGTAGATGAGGGATATTTGAAAGGGACTATGAAAAATCCAACAAATGATAATACATTAAATGAAGATAATGGAAATATAAGATTCATTAATTCAGGTGGTCAAATCACTTGTACATATACATCATAAAAGAATAAAAGGGAGGATATTTATGTTAAAGAATATAAAAAAATTAGATATTAAAAATAAAAAAGTGATTATTAGATGTGATTTTAATGTACCAATGGAAAACGGAAAAATCAAAGATGATACACGTATTGTAGAAAGCCTGCCAACAATAGAATATGCAATTGAAGAAGGCGCAAAAGTAATTTTACTTTCTCATTTAGGCAGAATAAAATCAGAAGAAGATAAAAAAGAAAATACATTAAAACCAGTCGCTGAATATTTAAGTAAACTACTAAATAAAAAAGTAACTTTTATTAACCAAACAAGAGGGGCAGAAGTAGAAGAAAAAATAGAAAACATGAAATCTAAATCAGTTATTTTATTAGAAAATACTAGATTTGAAGATTTAGAAGATAAAAAAGAAAGTAATAATGATGATGAACTAGCAGAATATTGGGCTTCATTAGGAGACGTATTCATTAATGATGCATTTGGAACCGTTCATCGTGCTCATGCATCAAATGTTGGTATTGCTAAATATTTACCTTGTGGTATAGGTTTATTAATGGAAAAAGAATTAAAATATTTAAAAAAAGCAATAGAAAAGCCTAAAAAACCATACACAGTTATTTTAGGAGGATCTAAAGTTAGTGACAAAATAGATGTTATCGATAACCTAGTAAAAAAAGCCGACTATATATTAATAGGTGGTGCCATGGCATTTACATTCTTAAAATCAGCAGGTTTTGAAGTTGGAAAATCAATAAATGAACCAGATAAAATAGGTTATTGTACAGAACTATTAGACAAATATTCTGATAAAATTGTTTTACCAATTGATATAATAACTAGTGATGGTATTGATAATACAGATGTAGTAAATGAAAGATTCATAAATGAAATCAAAGAAGATGAAATGGGATTAGATATTGGACCAAGAACAGTAAAAGTTTTTAGACAATATTTAGAAGATAGTAAAACTATTTTTTGGAATGGTCCAGTAGGCTTCTTTGAATATGAAAAATTCGAAAAAGGAACCAAAGGGTTATTAGAAATAATATCAAATTTAAAAGCCACAACTATTATTGGTGGAGGCGACACTACAAGAGCAGCCATTGGTATGGGATATAAAAACAAAATAGACCATATATCTACAGGTGGTGGTGCTAGTTTAGAAGTACTTGAAGGAAAACCATTAAAAGCATTAGAAGTATTAAATGAAAAAAAATAATATTAGAAATGGTATAATAATTGCCATAGTCACTATAATCGTTCTTGTTTTTGCTTTAAAAGACGATTTTTACGAAAAAATACACTACATATTTTCCTTCAATCCTTTATGGCTAATAGTAGGTATATTATTAGTAATCTTATATTGGTTATTAAAAGCAATCGCCATTTATCAATGTACAAAACAGATAGACAAAAAATATCCATTTAGATATAGTCTAAAACTAACACTAGATACACAATTTTTTAATGCTGTTACACCATTTTCACTAGGCGGGCAACCATATCAAATATATAGATTAAAAAAACAAGGATTAAAATTAGAAGAAAGTACTAATATTATTATTCAAGATTGTATAGTATATCAAATTGCTCTTATTATTTTAGGGACAATTGCTATACTAGCCAACTATTACTTTAAAATCTTTCCCGAAGATTCAGTATTAAAACACCTAGTAATTATCGGATATATAATAAATTTATTAGTAATAATAGTCTTATTTACAGTCGCATTTAACAAAAAAGGGAATAAATTTTTACTAAATTTAGCCATAAAATTAGGTGCAACATTTAGAATAATAAAAGATAAAGACGCATTTTTATCAAGGAGTAATAATATAATAAATACCTTTCACCAAAGTGCTGTTACATTAATGAAAAGTAAGTTACATTTTATAAACATTATTTTAATAAATATAGTAGCCTTAACTTTGCTATACTTAGTTCCATATACTCTTATTGTGGGACTAGGAATAAATATCAATCCATTGTTAGTAATAGTCGCAACAGCCTATGTTATGATTATGGGATCTTTTGTTCCACTTCCAGGGGGCAGTGGTGGAATAGAATATGGATTTGTAAGATTTTTTGGAGTCTTTATTATAGGTGCACAACTATCAAGTATAATGCTAACATGGAGACTTTTAACATATTATTTAGGAATTATAATTGGGGGCATATCTTTAAACCTAAAGGAGGAATAACATGCGAATAGGTATTTTCACCGAAACATATACACCATATATTAGTGGCTTGGTTACCAGTGAAGTAATGCTAAAAAAAGCATTAGAAAAAAAAGGCCATGAAGTTTATGTTGTAACCGCAAATCTTCAAAATTTTCATTATGAATATGATGAAAAAGAAAAAGTATTAAAGATTCCAGGAATTCCTACTGGTATATATGATTCAAGATTAACAGGTATTTATCCAATAAAAGCCGTAAATAAAATAAAAGAATGGAAGTTAGATGTTATCCATTCCCAGACAGAGTTTGCAATTGGAACCTTTGCTAGAATATTTGCCAAACAATATAATATTCCAATAGTTCATACATATCATACAATGTATGAAGATTATGTTCACTATATAACCAAAGGACATTTTGATAAATCAAGTAAAAAATTAGTTGAATATTTAACTAAATTCTATTGTGATAAAACAATTACAGAATTAATAGTTCCAACAAAAAAAGCCTATGATTTATTCAAAGAAAAATATAATGTAGAAAGAAATATACACATAGTACCTACAGGAATTGAAGTAGAAAGATTCTTTAAAACTAATATAAATCTTAAAAGATTAGCAGAACTAAAAAAACAATATAAATTTAATAAAAAGGATTTTATTTGTGTATTTGTTGGAAGAATAGCCGAAGAAAAAAATATTCCATTTTTAATAAATGTAACAGAGAAAATAATTAAACAAAATTCAAACATGAAATTATTAATAATTGGTGATGGACCAGATAAAGAAAATTATGAAAAATTAGTAAAAGAAAAACATTGCGAAAACAACATAATTTTCACAGGAAAAGTCGCATGGGAAGATGTACCAGTTTATTACCACTTAGGTAATGCATTTGTATCTGCATCTACATCTGAAACACAAGGATTAACAATTATTGAAGCAATGGCTGCATCACTTCCAGCCCTTTGTATTAATGATGAAAGTTTCAGAAATACAGTTATAGATGGTTTAAATGGCTACATCTTTGAAGATGAAGAAGGTTGCCAAAAAGCAATTGAAAATCTAATGAAAGATAAAAAAACAGAATTATTATTACAAAGAGGAGCAGAAGCAAGTGCTGAAAAACATTCATCAAAATATTTTGCTGAGCAAGTATTAGACGTATATCAAAGAGCAATCAATACACAAAAATCAAGTTTAAAAAGTAAATTTATAAATTTAATATCGAAGGTGAATCCATGGAAAAAATAATCGCATTAAACCATAAAATGAATATGGAACAAGAACAAATAAATCAGTACATAAATTCATTAAAAAAACTTGATTTAAATGTAATAGTCTTTCCAACCGCAATATATGCTAAAACCTTCATTAATGAAGGT
>JAAWSW010000087.1 GCA_022801735.1 Bacilli bacterium
TCCAAAAATAATTTTTAACTGATTATCTATTTCTACAATACCTTGAGCACCCATTTTTTGTATGGCTTCTTTATTTACTATATCGATGTTATGTAAGTCTACTACAAATCTAGAGTTATTAACTTCATATCTTATGATATTTCCTTTTCCGCCTAAATATTGTACTAATTTATTTGCATCTAATTTAAAATCTTTTTTCTTAGATTTTACGATTGCTAATGCTATAATCACTAAAATTATTATTATTATCATGTATTGCCAAATCATTTTTATCACCTATTACATTATACTATATTTTTATTTTTTTTTAAACTTTTTTTAAGACTAATTGTATATTTATTAAAGTTAGTGTATTATATTTAATGGTGATACTTATGAAAAACATATCGAGGTACAAAGTTGATAAAACTATTTTAATCCCTATTATTATATTTGCTCTTATTAGTATTATTACTTTATATGGTGCTAGTAGTATTTTACCAAGTTATATGGGCAATTTAGTGGAAAAACAATCTTTGTGGTATATTGGTGGATTTATTCTTGCTTATATAGTGATGACGATTGGTAATACTCATATTTATCGGCTATCATGGGTATTATATATTCTCGGTATTATTTCTTTAATTGGTTTATTTTTCTTTGGTGTTACTATAAATGAATCAACATGTTGGTATGAAATTAAGGGGATTGGAACTATTCAGCCATCTGAATTTATGAAGATTATTTTAATTATTACTATTGCATCTTTGATTTCAAAATTTAACGGAGATTTTCCTAATCCTAGTATACGAGAAGAGTTTTTCTTTTTAATAAAGATTTTAATTATTGTATTTATTCCTAGTATTTTAACTTTTATGCAACCTGATACTGGTGTAGTTATGATTTATTTATTAATTACTATGATTATGTTATTTATATCAGGAATCAGATATCGTTGGTTTGCAATAATATTTGGAATTTTAGGGGGCTTTGTTTTATTAGTCCTTGGTATTTATTTTATCAGTCAAGATTTATTTATTAATATATTTGGTACTAGTTTCTTTTTAAGAGTTGATAGACTACTTGATTGGTCAAACCAAAGTGGTTTCCAACTTGAACAAAGTCTAAGTGCTATTGGTTCTGCTGGTTTATTAGGGCATGGATGGAATGTCAATCCTATTTATTTCCCCGAAGCCCAAACTGATTTTATATTTGCTGTATTTGCTAGTCATTTTGGTTTTATTGGATCTGTATTATTATTAGGTTTAATTACTTTCTTTGATATTAGATTAATTACTATGGCTGTTAAAACTAATAAATTAGTAAATAAATATATGATTGCTGGTGTGGCAGGAATGCTTATATATCAACAAATCCAAAATATTGGCATGACTTTTGGATTACTTCCTATTACCGGAATTACCTTGCCTTTTATCAGTTATGGTGGTTCTAGTTTGCTTAGTTACATGATTGCAATGGGACTTATCTTTAATACTTCTAATGAGAATATGCGTTATACCAATTAAAAATCCACTTTATTGTGGATTTTTTTATAAGAAAAACAGCCTTAATTATGCTGCTTCTTTTGTTTCGATAACTTCTTTTCCTTTATATGTGCCACATTTAGGACAAACTCTATGTGGTTTGATAGTAGCCCCACATTTTGGGCAAGCAATGGTAGTTTTTTCATCTATTTTATAATGTGTACGACGTTTTCTACCTCTAGTATTACTTACTTTTCTAGCTGGTACTGCCATGATTAACACCTCCTATAATAAATCTTTTAATTTAGCTAAATTAGGATTTACCGGATTTTTATCTTCGGTAATTAGTTCCCAACCTTCTCCTCTAGTTTTGACGTCACTTATGTCATCACTAACAATTCGAATGGGAATTTCCATTAATATATTTTCCCATATTATTGGAAAAATATCAATAGTTTTTTGATTGTTTTCGTAATTTTCGTTAAATTCTGACAACATTTCGATTAAATTACCTTCAATATTAATGTTAAAATCATAATTAACTGGTTTTAAAGTTACAGAACATGGCAAAACCATTATTCCTTCTACTATTATATTAATATTATAATCATCTATACTATTTTTTGTAATTTCACCATTTATTTTTATATTATTTAGTTCTAATATCCCACTGTTTTTTAATTCTTTTTTTGAAAATGTATATGTTTCATTTATTGTGATATAATCCTCTATTCCAGAACGTAATTTGGTAATGTCTATATTCAATGTTCTCACCTCTCACACATAATTATATAAAATTTTTATTCTTATGGCAAATGATTTTAACTTCTATTTGTATAATTATATGTTTTCCCCCATAATTCTGCAGTAGAAAAATAGCAATTAGTTGATTGATCGTTTGTTAATATTTGGAAGGCCAAATAATAGTTACCAGTTAAATTATTAATGTTTACATCTGCACCATTACCTGTTTGCTGGGGAATAGAAAATTGCACTTTAGTTGTAACCCCATGAAGCCAATCTGATCTATTTTTAGTTACTCCTGCAAATGCTGTAACTGCTCTAATACCACTCCAACATGATGCTAATGCCCTAAATGTTTTATAATCTGTTAAATCAACTGTTCCCACTGAAGTCACTTGGGCTCTAGCATTATTAGAAGATGCTGAATCAAAATATACATAGTATTTTTGTGTTAATGTTACAGACATTTTGTACCCGTCAAACAGATTTCCACTCCAATTAATTGGATTATTAACTTGAGTAGGAGTTTCATTGTTTAACATTTTTAAATCATTTTTCTTCCAGGTTGGATAAACTGTTGCTTGGGTACATCCTGTATTTGTAACTTTGAATGATTTAGTACTACTATTCAATGTTTGACTTGTTGAATTATTACATACTACTGTTGCTCCTTGATATGTAAATCCACTACTTGGGGATGTGGTAAATGTAACTGTATCTGAATGGGTCGCTAATGTTTTTGATAATGTTATACTACCACCTCTTACTGTCCCTGGCGATACTCCATATTTTATTGTTGGTGTATAACTACTGCTTACTGTATTTGTTCCATCACTTACTTTTCCAGTTACACTTCCTGCGGCTGTAAATGTTACTGTTGCTGTTGTACTTTTGACAGTTACTGCACTCCCACCACTTTTAGTGTATGTACATGTATATGTTGTCCCGCATCCTGATGGATAAGTTATGGTTACGGTGCTTTTTCCTGCGGCTTGTGTTTCTTTATATGTTGGTACTGCTATATTATTTGTGGTGACTGACGTTGTTGCTGAGGTTGTTTGTTTGGATACTCCACTTGTTACTCTTGCTCTTATGTTATACGCTGTATTATTTTTTAATCCATTAAATGTATATGTCTTATTTGTTCCTCCATTTACCCAACTGCTTCCTCCATTATTGCTAAATTCATATTTTGTTATTCCAGAATAGGCTGAAGCGGTGGCTACTACGGTTATGCTTTTTGTTGTTTTACTTGTTGCGATACTTAGTGTTGGATTGTTTTTGTCTATCTTTACTGTTGTACTTGCTTCTGATGATACATTCCCTACTTTATCTATGGCTCTAAATCTTATTGTTTCATTTCTGTTTACTGTATATATTATTGTTCCTACTCCATTAGTTGTTGTTATGGCTCTATTTGTCCATGCTCCATTCTCATACCATTCATAGTGGTCTATTCCACTTCCTTCATCTATACTTGTTATTTTTACTGTTACATCATTACTACTCCACTTTCCATTACTTGCATTAGTTATGGTTGGGGTACTTGGTTTTATATCATCTATTACTTTAGAATTCAATGTTATATTTCCTGTTATATTATATTTACTATTACTATCTCCTATTTTAGTGTTTCCATTATACCATCCTAATATTCTATATCCTTTGGCAGTTATACTTGGTAAGGTTATTTCACAGGCTGTATTATTGTTATATATATAACATTTATCACTCTCTTTACTTATTGAACTTATATTGGCTCCTTTGGTATAAGTTACTGTTAGTTCTTTTTTGTATATTGCATAAAGAGTTATATCTTCACT
>JAAWSW010000088.1 GCA_022801735.1 Bacilli bacterium
ATAAAAAATACTACAAATAAAATTAAGAAATTAAAACTTTTAGCAGTTTCAATATTACCAGTCAATTTATATACACTAGCACCATATATCCAAGTGGTTTTAGGATAATGATCTAACCAAGTAAAAAACTGAATATTTATATCATTATCTTTAGAAAAACTTTCAGCATCATCATATATTGGATTCCAACCACTTTCTAAAGCACCAACAGCCTCTTTATGATATGAATTTCCATCATATGAAGCATCATAAATATGCCCAGAAATTCCGATGCCACAAGCAAAAACTAAAATAAATAATAATGTAGAAAACAAAATATTTTTAATGCTTTCCTTTCTTATTAAAAACAACTCAATAACTGCAATTATTAAACTAATCGGCAAATGAAATACACTAATAGGTATTTTAACAAAATACAACACTGATGTTAAAACCAGTACATTAGCAAACATTAAAAGAAAAAGCAATGAAGCATTATATCCAATATTTAACATTTTCTTTATCATAACTAAACCACCTAACTATAAATTAAATAAATATGTACAACTATATAACCAGTGTATCATGTAGAATATAAAAAGTAAACAAAAAATACATTTTATAATTATTCATGCTTATCCACTATCTCATAATAGTTTTTACCAACATAAAGAACTTCTTTATTTTCTAGTTTATCTTTCACATTATAATGAATACTATAATCTTTCAAATTAAATAATACACCTGAGTATCCAATCATCTCTAAATTTATAGATTTATTTCTAACCTTTTCTAAATTCATTCTAATTTGTCCACTAACGGGGATTTTAGCATTCACCATATGATTAACAATAAGCAAAGTATTATAACAATTAAGTAATAAAACAATTAAACCAAATATATATAATTCTTTTCTTTTAGATAACAGTAGCGCAAATATCGCCATAACAACTATAAAATAAGTTTGTGGAGAATATCTTGCCCACCAACTTTCACCAAAAAAGCACATTAGTAGTAAAGTGATTCCAAAAGGAATACCAATGAACAATAATTTATCCCATTCTTTTTTCCTAAACAAACAAATCAAATATACTAAAATCACCATAAACGAAATAATAAAAATTCCACTAAAGTAAATACCAAAACCACCAATTCTTGTATCTTCAGTTATTCGGCTCAACTCAAGACCCTTATCAGCAGTAAAAGGAATTTTCAATTCTGGCGTACCCGGATTAAATGCAGTAGCATAATTGGCAGTATAACTAAATATTGAATAAAAATTCTTTTCAATTGGCATTTTATTTTCAAACATTTGTGGTTGTTGTGGTGTAATTATGTCCACCTTATCCTCACCAATGATAGGATATAAAGGATTATGCTTAACAAAAGTGTTTTTAACATAAGAATTGCTACCTACTATAAATATAGCAACTAAACCAACCACAATAAAAGAAACTAAAGTTTTTAATAAAGAATTATAATCCTTATTTTTTATTTTCATAATAGCATAATAAACAAAATAACCACCGCAAAAGATTCCAGCATAAAATAAACCAGTAAATTTAATATTAATAACGATTATAAGCAAGGAACAAATAATTATTAAATACTCCTTATTTTTATCATCTTTAATAAATAACCAAAAATAGATTACTAATAAAAACAAAATCATTCCCATAAAACCATCAAGATATAAACAAAAAATTTGTTCATACAATACTGGAAACAAACAGCAAGATAATGCAATTAAAAGCGCTGAAAATTTCTTATCATAAAATTTATTTATTAAATAAGCAATTATAAAAAACACAACGATTAAAATTAATAAATTAAATGTTTTAGCACACTCAATATTATCAGTTAATTTATAAACATTGGCACCATATATCCATGTTGCCTTTGGATAATGCTCCACCCATATATTAGCATCAGAATGTAAATCAAGTTTTTCAATAAATTTCTCCTGTGAATCATATATAGGATTCCATCCATTTTTAAGTAACCCAATAGCAAATTTATGATAACCATTACCATCGGCAGAATCATCATATATATGGCCACAAACCAAACATGAAGAAATAAAAACAATAACAAATGCAATTGATGAAACTAATAAAGTTCTTAAATTATCTTTTTTTATAAAATATAGTTCAATCATTGCAATCAATAAACCAATTGGCAAATGAAATACACTAATTGGTATTTTAACAAGATATAACACTGATGTTAAAACCAGTACATTAGCAAACATTAACAAATAAAGCAATGAAGCATTATATCCAATATTTAATATTTTCTTAAACATTCAAACACCCTCTAACCAATATATTTACAACCCTTATTTCAAAATATATTTAAAAATAAAATTATCCCTATCATACTTGGTAGAAAAATTAGAAGCAAAAAATCTAGCCTCATTTCCCTCTAACTTACCATAACTTTTCCAATTATCATGACGATTCTTAACAATATCATATTTGCCAGTATTAAAAGTATTTTGAAGTGTCCTATTTATTTCAAAAATACCAGTCATAGACGACAAAATAAGATAAACAATAATAAGATAACAAGATACTTTTTTTAAGTTAAACTGATTTAATCTTTCAATTGTAAATAAAGCCAAAATCATAAGTACTGGTAAAGAAACACGGTTTACAAAATCAAGACCATGACCAATATAGAAAAACGGAATTATAGATAATATTAATAACATACCAATTATATATTTAAAATTTTTCTTATTCATAATTAACAAAGCAATAATGCCAAATTCAAGTAACCAAAACGCAATATATTTCTTTAAAATATCAAAAGTAAAACCATATTTAGAAAAAATAATTCCTTTAGGTTGTCCACTTGGATTTATTAAAAAGAATAAAGCAATAAATAAAACAATTATTAATACTAATAAATTTTGCTTTGAAAATAGTTCTTTAAAATTATCTAGTATATTAGTTTTAGAACATTCACCATTAAAATTGTAAAATCCTAAAACTAACAATACCAATAGAACCATAAATAAACCAACTGCTGGAAAAGGTGCAAACAAGAAAATGAATAACATATATATTCCTACATTTGTAAATCCTTTTTCATTTAAAAGCATAGATACTATAATCCAAGTTGATATACCTTGATTAAAAACCCAAAATAATTGAGTAATAGTAGATGATGTACAAAAATACATAGACCACGTATCAATATGTGAGGTAAAATCAAGTTTAGAAGGATTCATTAAATACTGGCCAACTATATCTAGGCCACTAAAAGCCATAAATATAAGTAAATAATTAATCTTAATTTTAGAAAATAAGCGGCAAATAAAATAATAAAATACTATTAGTCCAATTAATTGATATATAAACAAAAATAAATTAGCCGCGTCAAATCCAAAAGCCTTCCCAACTAAAGATGAAGGAAGCCAGTATGAAAAATAATAACTAAAATAACCTTCCTCACCCACAATATCAATACTTGTTTGATCCTCATAATTGTATTTAACTGGAAAGTCATAATCAATCAAATCATGAAGTACTGCATTTCTAGCATTATGATCCCAATTTTGAAAAAAATAACCACCAATTCCAGAAAGCAAGTTAAACCCAATCAATAACGCAAGAACAATCCCCCACTTCTTCCAATTAAAGATTTGTTTATATTCTTCCTCTGTTTTATAATTAAGTTTCTTAAAGAAAATAAATACAATAAAAACAAATAAAAAACAAAGAGGAATTGAAATATATAATTTATACCATCCAAGTAAAAATATAAAAAGAGGTATAGCAAAAAATGAAATTCCAAGTGCATACATTAACTTGTCTAATTTTTTATACTTTTCCAAATTCATTTTTTCTACCTCTTTCTATGAAATAACAAATATAAAATTTTACCTATAAATTTATTAAATAATACTAAATATATTCCTTTAAAACTTTTATAAAAATATTTATTCTTTCTATAATTAGGAAAATTAGTATGAACATTTTTAATAACTAAATCCAATGCCTTTAAATATT
>JAAWSW010000089.1 GCA_022801735.1 Bacilli bacterium
ACTCTACTGTAAAATTCACTTTTGTGGATTTCCAGTAATGGTTTATAAAGAACTTTTAATACTTCATCTAATTCACTATAGGTTTCTTCAAATTTATAAAGATTAGCAAGTTGGATAATATGATTTAGATTTTCTAATGCTGCTGCTCTTTTACTTGAATTTTCTATTGTTTGTTCAATTTCTTTTATTCTTTTTCTTCTATATATTTCTATCTCATAATTATCAGGAATTAATCTTAATTGATAATCTATAATATTATCTATATTGTTAATATCTATTGGCTGAGCTTCTTTTGGTATTACGCTTTTTGTATGTGAATATTCCTTAAATGGATTTATTGGTGGAAAGTGTTTGGCTTTTACTTGATTTTGACCTAAAGGTATTTGTCTATTTATATATAATCTATTTGACTCTTCTGGTAAATAGAATTGTTCTTCTGTAAATCTAATACTTAATAAATCGTTTTTATGATTATAAAATATTGCCCTAACGATTGTTCTTCCATCTTCCTCTATTGTATAATGATATCCACATTTAAACTTACGCTGTCTAATAATTTCTAATCCTTCTTCTGTAGTAATATCTTTTGGAAAATATAAAATGCTGTCTCCTTTTATTTCTTCTTGTATAGTCTCTTCACTATTTACATGTGATGCCATATTTTCTTTTCTCCTTTTTTTATAGATATGATAGTAATTATATTCTTCTTCTGAGTTTTTGTCAAATTTATGCATTTAACGAAAAAAGTAGATATAAATCTACTTAGTATTTTGATAATGTATTTATAAATTCTTCTTCTTTCCATACTGTAATATTTAACGCTTTGGCTTTTTTTAATTTTGAGCCTGCTTCTGTACCTGCAATTACAACATCGGTTTTTTTACTGACGCTAGTTGTCACAATGCCGCCTAACATTTCTATTTTTTCTTTGGCTTCTTCTCTTGTAAATCTTGTTAAAGTACCTGTTAAAACAAATGTCTTATCTGTAAACTCGGTTTCTTCTGTATTAATTGTTTTTAAGTAAGTCATATTTACTTGATGTTCTTTTAGTTTTTCGATTATTTTTAAATTATTTTCATTTTGAAAATATTCGTTTACACTTTTGGCAATAATTGGCCCAATATCTTTTATATCACTAATATCATCAAATTCTGCTTTTATTATGTTATCTATATTTTTAAAGTTCTTTGCTAGAATGTTTGCGGTTTTTGTTCCTACATGTCTAATTGATAAACCAAATAGTAAACGTTCTAATGAGTTGTTTTTACTATTTTCTATTTCTTCTAAAAGATTGTTAATACTTTTTAAGCCAAAGCCTTCTAATTCTTGTAGTTCTTCTTTGTGCTGATACAAGGTATAAAAATCTTCATAACTTTTTAAATAGCCTAAATTATAGAAATCTTCTATTATTCTATCGCCGAAACCTTCTATATTCATTGCATGTCTACTTGTATAATGAATTAATTTTTCTTGTTTTTTGGCTGGACAATGGTCGTTTAAACAATAATATGCAGCCTCTTCTTCTTTTCTGGTAAGGGGTTCATGACATATAGGACAACTTTTGGTCATTTGAAATTTTTTTTCACTTCCATCGCGCCTATCTTCTATTACTTTTACTACTTCTGGAATAACATCTCCTGCTTTTTTGATAGAAACAATATCTCCTACGCGTATATCTTTAGTAGTCACATAATCTTCATTATGAAGTGTTGCTCTTGAAATAATTGACCCCATTACTCTAACTGGTTCTAAATCTGCACTTGGTGTTACTTGTCCTGTTCTTCCTACTGTAAATATGATATTTTTAACTTTTGTTAATACTTCTTCTGCTGGGAATTTATAGGCTGTTGCCCATTTAGGGTTTCTAGCAGTAAATCCTAATTTTTGTTGATCATCTAAATTATTAACTTTTATAACTATACCATCAATTTCATATGGTAAATTTGGTCTTTCTTTTGTCCAATAATCTATGTAGGTTAACAATTCTTTTATATCATTAATTTTTTTGTTATTGGGATTTGTTACGAAACCTAGTTCTTTCATAAATTTTAGTGCATTATTATGAGTATGAATATTATAGTCTTCTGGATCTGGTAAATGATAAATAAAGCAATCTAAATTCCTTGAAGCAGCAATTTTTGAGTCTAACTGTCTAACACTACCTGCTGCGGCATTTCTAGGATTTGCAAAGTTCTCACCATTCTCATTTAGTTTATTAAATGAGGCTTTACTCATATATATTTCTCCACGAACTTCTATATCAATTGGTTTAGTTAGGGTTAATGGGATACTTTTTATGGTTCTAGCATTATGAGTAATATCTTCTCCAGTTACTCCATCACCTCTGGTAGCGGCTTTAACTAGTTTCCCGTTTTTATATACCAGGGAAACTGATAAGCCATCAATTTTTAATTCGGCCACATATTCAGGTGTGGAAATAACTTTTTTTATACGTTCATCAAAGGCCATTATATCATCTTCATTAAAAACATTACCTAATGAAAGCATTGGTAATTCATGAGTAACTTTTTTAAATTCATCAATAACTTGACCTCCAACTCTACTGGTTGGAGAGTCTTCTCTTTTTAGTTCAGGATGTTTTTCTTCTAGCGTTTGAAGTTCCTGCATGTATCTATCATATTCTTGGTCAGTTATTGTTGGTTTATCTAAGGTATAGTATTCATAATTGGCTTTATCGATTAATTTTATAAGTTCATCGATTCTTTGTTCTATCATGTTATCACCTATATTTATTATATCAATATTAGTTTTTTTTATCAATGAATTTATAAAAACGATAGAATTTTCTATCGTTTTATGGTTATGGACATTTTGCATGCGTTTCATAAGTGTTGGTGGGGGTATTTCCACAGACAATTCCTGATTTATAAATGTAGGTCCCCACCCATGAAGAAGAATTATATATGGCTAATCCACCATGGGTTGTTGCTTTATTATTTCTAATAATTCCACCATCTAAAATAATTGTACTTTTACCTGTACTAACATTGGCTGCAACGGCTACTCCACCTCCATTACCTGAGGTGTTATTTTCTATAATGCCACCTGTCATATTTATATAGCCACCTGTGCCACTATCTAGTCCTCCACCTGATGTTGTTGAAGTATTAGAATAAATTTTTCCTCCACTCATGTTTATAGTTCCATGATTTTGTATTCCGCCTCCTGTTCTAGTCTTATTGTTATAAATGTTTCCTCCTTCTATATTTACTGTCCCTGCTCCTGAATTATGAATTCCTCCACCATAATCTGCTGTATTATTAAAAATATTCCCGCCTTTAATATTAATGGTTCCTTCGTTACTTATTCCGCCCCCACAATCTTGCCCAAATGTTCCTGGTGTGGAATTATTACAGATGTTTCCATTATTCATGATAAGGAGTCCATCATAGTTATATATTCCGCCTGCTCTTTTGTATGATTTATTATATGATATTTCTCCACCATTAATAATTAAGGTCCCATTTTTAATAAGTATTGCTCCTGCACTACTGCCTTCATCCACTTCTTGATTATTATTGGTGGCTTTTGTTATTAATGTTCCTATTTCTATATAAGCATCACTATCTATTCTTATCATAGGATCTTTACTTTCAATATTATTTCCATCTATAATAATGTTTTCAATGTTTAGTGTTCCTGCTTGCTGATGAATAACATAATTAATTAAATTATCTCCTCTAATAATACTGTGTCTTGTTCCATAACTAGTAAGAGTTATATTTTTGTCTTCATTTAAATTTAATGTTTCTATTTGTGTTATATCATCCATTATATAGATTGTTGAATTATCTCCTGCTTCTTTATATGCTTTTGATATCGTTAAATATGGTTTTTCTTTTGTTCCTTTTCCTTCTTCATCGTTTCCTTTATTTGATACATAAAGATTAGGATTTATTGTTGGCACTCCTGCCATTTCTGCCTGTGTATATTCTAA
>JAAWSW010000090.1 GCA_022801735.1 Bacilli bacterium
AATCCTAATCTTTATGTATCAAGTAATGGTGATGATACAAAAGGAAATGGAAGTAAGAGTAATCCATATTTAACATTATCCAAAGCATACACTGAAGCAAGTGATAATTCAACAATATATATAATGGATGATATAACACAAACAGAAACATTAAACCTAAATGAAGATAAAAGTATCACTATTACTAGTGATAATGGTATACATAAAATATTGAGAAATAATACAAAAAGCATGCACCTTATTAATATTTCTGATGGTAACATAACATTACAAAACATTACTGTTGATGGTAATAAACTAGATATAGAATATGGATTAATAGGTCTAGATGATAAAGCGCATTTAGTTCTTGGCAGTAATGCGACACTAACAAATGCCATTGCTAATGTTTATAATGGTGGTGCGATTAGATTTGAAGATTATACGACCGCAGTACTTGAAATTAATGGTGGAATAATTTCCAATAATGAATCACATTCAGGTGGCGCTATTCATAATGGTTATGGTGGAAAAGTCATTATTAATTCTGGAACATTAAAAGAAAACAAGGCTATTTACCATGGTGGCCTAATTGATAATTATGGTACTTTAATCATTAACGGTGGAGAAATTTCAAAAAATCAAGCAGGAGGAAAGGGCGGAGCAATTTTTTCAAATAAGAGTGACAATATAATCATGCAAAATGTGAAGATTTTAAATAATACCGCTTATGGTCATGGTGGTGGAATATGTCTTAGTAATGGTGTAGTCGCTACAATAGACAATGTAATTATCGATGGAAATAAAGCAATCAATGCAAATGGTGGGCATTATTCAGGTGGAGGAATAATCGTTTTGAACGATTCAGTTTTAACTTTGAATAATGGAATTATCTCAAACAATTATGCGTCAAATACAGGCGGAGGAATTAGAGTATATAATGGAGAATTAATTATGAATGGTGGAGTTATAAAGAAAAATGCTACTGATGGCGATGGTGGTGGTATAGAAGTTCACGGCGATAATAATAAAGTAAGCAAATTTACTATGAATGGAGGTCAAATCATAAATAATACTGCCCATAATACAGGCGGTGGTGTAAATGTGGGGCAGGGAACCTACACAAGAAAAGCAGGTATAATTTGTGGCAACAATCCTACAAATTCATATGAAACACATGCTGTTTGTCCAGCAAGTTAATAAAAACGTAGATAATTTAGTCTACGTTTTTTCCTTGATATGAATTTCTTTTTGCCATTTCTTTGTCTATGTCATTTAATACACTAACTTTTTTTACTAACCAATTTGGTTCTATTAGGTCTTCTACCATAGGATCACCAGTTAGCCTTTGGATAACTATTTTAGGATTTAGATATTCTAGTTGGTCACAAACGATAGTTACATATTCTTCTTTGGTTAGAATGTGAGATGGTTTTTCTTTATATAAGTTTTCAAGTTGTGTATTTTTTAGGATACTAAGCATGTGTATTTTAATGCCATCTATTTTTATTTTATTTAGATATTTAACTGTTTCTATCATCATTTCTTTTGTTTCATGTGGAAGACCATTTATTATATGGGCAACTACAAATATGTTTCTTTTTTGTAATTCTTTTACCATTGTTTCAAAACATTTTAGGTTGTGACATCTATTTATTAGTTGTGTTGTTTGTGGATGGATTGTTTGTAAGCCTAGTTCTATTGTTAAAAAAGTTTTTTTATTTAATTCTTCTAAATAATCTAAACATTCATTTGTTATAGCGTCTGGTCTTGTGGCGATGCTTAGTCCAACAACATTTTCTAGTTTTAAAATTGTTTCATATTTTTCTTTTAGTATTTCTATAGGTGCATAGGTGTTTGTTCTTGCTTGAAAGTATCCAATATACTTACTGTTTGGCCATTTTTTATCCATTATTTGTTTTATATCATTAAATTGTTTTATTAGGTTGTCTTTTTTATTACCAGCATATTCACCACTACCAGTTTTGGAACAATATATACAGCCACCAGTACCAACTTTACCATCAAGGTTTGGGCAAGTAAATCCAGCGTTTAGGCTTATTTTGCATACTTTATTTTTAAATTTTTGTTTATAAAAATAATCTAATGTATGATATCTTTTATTAGTATTAGAATAGGGAAAATTGTTCATAAAATCACCAAATAAAGTATAACATAAATTCATAATTAGACTCAATTATTCATAAAATTAAATGTGAAATTTTTATAAAAAGTAAAATTTTGCTAAAAAAACTTTATGTTATAAGTGTTTTTTGGTATAATTACAATGGGAGGTAGAGATAAGTGAAGAGAAATTTACTTAAAGCAATTGGAATATCTTTCTTAATTTTTGTCGTTTTAAGTTGGATTATTCCTGTTGGTACTTTTGATGGTAGTAAATTAACTACTAATGGTACTGACCCAGTTGGGTTGTTTGATTTAGTTGGTGTTCCTGTTTCAACACTTCTTACATTCGCTTTATATATTGTTGTATTTGCAGCAATTGGTGGATTTTATGGAGTTATGGAAAAAACTGGAGCATTATCTGCATGGGTTGATGGCATTAAAGCAAAATTTAATGGTAAAGAAAAAGGTTTCTTAATCTTTACAATTATTTTCTTTGTTGTTTTATCATCTCTTACAGGTTTAACATTACCATTATTTGTTTTAGTTCCTTTATTTGCAATGGTATTATTTGCAATGAACTATGATAAAATTACTGCAATGGTATCTACAGTAGGAGCATTACTTTTAGGTTCTGTTTGTTCTACTTATGGATTTAATGTATCTGGTTATACAAAAAATCTGTTATCATTAGATATGAGTAATCAAATTGTAACAAAAGTTATTTTATTAGTTGTTCTTACTGCTGCTTTAATATTCTTTGTATTAAAGTTTGGTGTTAAGGCTGAAAAGAAAACTGCTAAAAAAGTTGTTGCTGAACCTAAAAAAGAGGTAAAAGCAGAACCTAAGAAAGTAGCAAAACCTGCTGCTAAAAAAGCAGTTAAAACTGAAACTAAGAAAACTACTGCTAAAAAACCTGCTGCTAAAAAGGCGGCATCAAAAACAACTACAACTAAAAAGAAAACGACTAAAAATACTAAGAGTTTAGCCGTAACTAAAGATGTTAAGAAAGTTAATACTAAAAAAGGTATTAATACACTTCCATTAATTATTATTTTTGTTTTATTAATGTTAGTTACTTTAGTTGGACTTTATAACTGGTATTATGCATTTGAAATTGAATTATTCAATGATATTCATACTGCTATTATGGGTGTGAAAATTGGAGATTATCCAATATTTGAAAACCTATTAAGTGGAATTAGTCAAATCGGATACTGGGGTAATTCAGAGTTTGTAATGTTATTAGTTATTGCTTCTGCATTAATCGCATGGGTTTACAAACTTAAATTCAATGAATTTGTTGAAGGATTTATCGCTGGTGTTAGGAAAATGCTTCCAACAGCAATTTATGCTGCTTTAGCAAGTGTAATCTTAACAGTATTATATCAAGCATCATATGCTGGTACTGGTACTTTAGTAGATACTTTATTTGCTAAAACATTTGGATTAACTGATGGATTCAATGTGTTAGTAACTGGTGTTGCATCATTATTCGGAAGTTTCTTCTATAATGATTTATACTATTTATTAGCAGGAATGAATGTATATTTAACTGGTTTTGATGCAGATGCATTAAGTGTTGCTGGTTTATTAGTTCAATCAGTTTACAGTGTTGGAATGTTTATATTCCCAACAAGTGTACTTCTAATTGCTGGTCTTAGTTACTTCGATGTTAAATTTAAAGATTGGTTTAAATTTATTTGGAAGTTCGCTTTAGTAGCATTTATTCTAATCTTATTAGTTTGCTGCATATTAACAGTTTTATAAAATTAAGTTGAAGCGTAATGCTTCTTCTTTTTTTTGTACTAAATCCTATACAACTATTGACAAAGTAGGGGGG
>JAAWSW010000091.1 GCA_022801735.1 Bacilli bacterium
GAGATTTGAAAATACGGTTTTGAATGCTTCATACATTTTATCGACAATAAAGTACAATCATGATGTGATAAAATTATCATTAGATGACAATTTTCTAAAAAATAAGGAAGATAAGTACGAAGAATTTACAACAAAAAAAGAAAATAATAATGATAGCTTTCTTAGCTACGATGAAGATTAGAGGTGTTAATTATGGGATTAATGGACAAGTTTAAGAATTTATTTACTGAAGAAGTGGAAGAAGAAATTGAAGAACCTATAAAAAAAGAGGTAATGCAGGTAGAAATACCTTCACCTGTTAGAAGGAGTAATCCAGAAACTGAACCAGTTATAGCAAAGGAAGAGCCTGCTATAGAACCAGAACCTAAGAAGGAAGAATATAAATTTCCATTCTTTGATGATGATGATTTTAGTACTATAGAATCGGATGTTCCTAAGAAAAATGCTAAAAAGAAATCATCTTATAGAAAAGATGTTAAGGAAGTTTATAGTCCACCAAGGGAAGAAAAAAAAGTGTTTAAACCAACACCAATTATTTCTCCAGTATATGGTATTTTAGATCAAAATTATCAAAAAGAAGATATCAGAAAGAAAAATGAGAGACCTAGAAGTTATTATGATCCTAAAGAGGCTACTGTTGATGAAATCAGAAATAAGGCTTATGGTACTTTAGAAGATGATATTGAAACTACTTTATTTGGTCATAGTAGAGTTTTACTTGAAGATGAGTTAGATAAACCAGAGGAAAATAATGATGAAGTTTTAGATAATATTGAAACTACAGAAATTCTTACACCTATTGTTAATGAAGAAGAGGATATTATTTTAAGTGCTGATTTAATGGGAGATAAACCTAGACATGGTGATGAAAACTCAGAAACTGAAATTACTGATTTATTAGAAGAAGAACTTGGTAAAAAAGAAATTTTAGATGAGGAACCAGTTTATGAGGAAAAAACTACAGAACCTCGTAAAATTAGTGATGCAGAATTATTAGATATGATTGATTCTATGTATCAAAAAGGAGATAAGTAATGGTAAATTTATTAGATTTAATGGGAACTATTTTCTATATAGCGCTTATAATATTAGTTATTGTTTTAATCATTTTAGTTATTAGAGCAATTAACACTTTAGATAAAGTTGATAAAACTTTAGATGATATTCAGGAAAAATCTTCAAAATTAAATGGAGTATTTCATATGATAGATAATACAACAGATGTTATGGTTGGAATAAGCGATACTATTGTGTCATTTATTGCTAGTAGTATTGAAGGAATTATAAATAGAAAGAGGGAAAAGAAAGATGAGTAAAAAAGGTTTAGGGAAGTTTATTGCTGGTGCAGGCATAGGAGCGGCTTTAGGACTATTATTTGCTCCTAAAAAAGGTGCTGAAACTAGAGCGGAATTAAAAAGCATGTTTGATGATTTAATGAATAAAGTAAGAAGTATTGATGCTGAAGATGTTAAAGTAGCAGTTGAGGCTAAAATTGAAGAATTAAAAGTTGGATTAGAAAATTTAAATAAAGAAACAGTTTTAGCAGAGGCTAAGAAACAAGCAAATAATTTACGCAGTCAAGCAGAAGATTTAGTTGAATATGCAATCGATAAGGGAACTCCTGTAATTGAAAAATCTGCTAATGCTATTAAAGGAAAAGTTATTGAAGTTTCTGAACAAGTTATTGAAAAACTATCTGATGGTAAGAAAACTAAATAGGTATTATACCTATTTTTTTTATGTTTTTTGTTGTATAATATTTATATGGAGGTTTTGGTATATGAAAAAAACTAAAGGAATTACAAAATTACATGTATTTTCAGGTGCTGCAGGAGCAGTTCTTGGAACTGGAGCAGGTTATGTTTTAAGTAGCGGAGAACCTACTACTGCAGTATTAGCAATAGCAGGATGCACAATTGGTGTTTTAACAGCACAATTATATTGTAAAGATTTGAAAAAGGAAACACTTGCATTTGAAGAAGAAATTGAAAATCTTCAAAAAGAAAATGAAGAACTTCAAAAAGAAAATGAACACCTTCAAAAAACATTAAATAGATCTGTTCATTATTTAGATTATTGTTTTAAAGCAGGAACATTAGTATTAATGGAAAATGGGTATAAAAATATAGAAGATGTTACTAGTGGTGATTTAGTATATAGTTATAATGTGGAAACTAAATCAAAGGAAGTAAAGAAAGTTTTGAAAACATTTATTAATGAGTGTACTGAATTACTTACTATTACTATTAATAATACTGAGATGATTTTAACCCCTAATCATACTTGTTATGTAAATGGACAGTGGGTTTTAGCATCTGAAATTAAAATTGGTGATAAAATGTTAGATTGTGATAATAATGTTTTAGTTGTTGAAAATATTCAAAGTTCTAAGGTGACTGATAAAGTTTATAATTTTGAAGTAGAAGATAATCATAATTATTTTGTTACTGATTTAAATATTTTAGTTCATAATGATAGTGGTTTGGATAGTTTTTAAAAGGTTATAGAATTTCTATAATCTTTTTTTTGTAAAAACTTATGTTCGTGGTATAATTATATTAGGTGATGTCTATGGAAAGAATAATTATGCATATAGATGTGAATAATGCTTTTTTATCATGGACGGCTGTTTTACTTTTAAAAGAAGGTTATCAGTTTGATATTAGGAATAGTTATGCGATTATTGGAGATGAGGAGAATAAACGTCATGGGATAGTGCTTGCTAAATCAACACCAATTAAGAAGATGGGAGTTGTAACTGCGGAACCTATATTTATGGCAAGAAAGAAATGTCCTAGTTTAAAGGTATATAAGCCTAATTATAAATGGTATAAGGAAATGAGTGATAAGTTGTTTGAACTTATTTCTCAGTATACACCTGATATTCAAAAAATGAGTATTGATGAATGTTTTTTAGATTATGGACCTGTTAAGCATTTATATGGTGATGAAGTAGAATTTGCATATAGGTTAAAGGATGAAATTTATAATACTTTAGGATTTACTGTGAATATTGGTATTGCAAATAGTAAATTATGTGCTAAAATGGCTTCTGATTTTAGTAAACCGAATAAAGTTCATACTTTATTTGAATCTGAGGTTGATGAAAAAATGAAGCCTTTACCAATAGAAGAGTTGTTTTTTGTAGGTAAAAAGTCGGCATTAAAACTTAGAAATCTTGGAATTAATACAATTGATGATTTAAGCAAATGTTCATATGATTTTTTATATCCTTATTTTAAAAATCAATCACTTAAGTTAATTGAGGTGGCTAATGGAATTGATAATTCAATTATTGAAAGAGATAAAGTGGTTACTAAGGGACTTAGTAATAGTACAACTTTAAATCATAATTTAATTCATAAAAGTGAAGTGTTAGAAATTTTAGAGGCTATAGCAGAAAATTTAACTAGTCAACTTAGAAAAGAGGGGAGATATGCTAGTGTAGTAAGGGTTCAGTTAAAAGACTCTAATTTTAAAAATTATACTCATCAAATTAAACTTGAAAATTCAACTAATAATACATCTATGATTTTTGAAACTGCTAGGAAATTATTAGATGAAATGTGGAGAGATGATCTTATTAGATTAGTAGGACTTGCTTTAGATGGTTTATCTTCAGAACTTAGTTATCAAACTTCTTTATTTGATGTACCAGAAGAATTTGAACAAAATAAGGATTTGGATAATGCTGTAGATAAACTTAAGGATAAGTATGGAATTGATGTGATTAAGAAGGCTTCTTTACTAGGAAAGAGGAAAGTAGGTAAAAAGTATTAGTCTTTGAGAATTATTATTAGTGAATATATAAAAAGTTCAATTTTTTGAACTTTTTTTGTGCTAGAGGAAGGAATTAGGTAGATGTATGCAGTAGGATATATAAGAAGGGTAAGAAATACCTTTATAG
>JAAWSW010000092.1 GCA_022801735.1 Bacilli bacterium
AAAACATGCTTAAAGATAATATACCTACTGATACAATAATTAAATATACTGGTCTAACAAAGGAAGAAATTGAAACTTTAAAATAAGTTTCGATTTTTTTCTGCTGTAAACTGTAATAAATTATATAAAAATCCTAGTGTTGACTACTTTTTTTTATATTTAAAACGTGATATAATGATAAGAGTTGAGGTGGATTTATGAAGGATAAACTTTATAAGATAGGAAACAGAACTAAAGATTGGTTAAAAAAATTTGTAAAAGGATTACGTAATTATGTAAAGCATAATGCTTTATTTATTACTTTTGTTTTAACAACACTTTTAGAAGCTTGTTTTCTTAGATTTTTTACAGTAAAGAATTATACTGCTATTAGTCCTATTTTAGCAGATTTTGCAGTTATATTATTAGTTGGCTCATTTGCTTATTTTTTCAAGCCTAAAAATAGGTTTAAATATTTAATGGTTTGGTCAATTATATTTACGGCTACATGTCTTATTAATTCTGCATATTATTCTAATTATGTGTCATTTACTTCATTTTCTTTACTTGCAACTTCAGTTCAAATATTTGGAGTTGGAGATGCTTTGAATACAATTATTGAAGTAAAGGATTTTAGTTATATTTTGGGACCTATTATTTTAATAATTGTTAATTTAAAATTAAAAAATACTAGTTATTATGATTATGCAAATACAAAGAAGAAATCACGTATTATTTTCTTAAAGACTTTATTAGTTAGTGCGATTTCTTTAGGTTTCTTTATGTCTACAGTTACTGGTACTGATATTAGTAGGCTTTATAAACAATGGAATCGTGAATATGTTGTTATGAAATTTGGTATATATATATATCAATCTAATGATTTGGTGGCTAGTTTAAAACCACAAATTAGTCCATTATTTGGTTATGATAAAGCGGCAAAAGAATTTAGAGAGTATTATGATGAATATTCTAATGAAAAGAAGGAAAATAAATATACTAATAAATATAAGGGAAAAAATGTAATTGTAATTCATGCAGAAAGTATTCAAAACTTTTTACTTGATACAAAGATAAATGGTAAGGATCTTACCCCTAATTTGAAACGTTTGGCATCTGAAGGTTTATATTTTTCTAATTTTTATGCACAGGAAAGTGTAGGAACTAGTAGTGATAGTGAATTTACTTTTAACACTTCTTTGCTTCCTGCAAGTAATGGTACAGTATTTGTTAGTTATTGGGATAGGGAATATGTTTCAACACCTATACTGTTAAAAGAAAAAGGTTATTATACATTTAGTATGCATGCTAATAAAGGTAATTTCTGGAACCGTGAAGTTGTACATAAACAACTTGGGTATGATAAATTTTATAATTATACAACAGATTATGAAATTAATGATGAAGATATAATTGGTCTTGGACTTAATGATAAATCTTTCTTTAAACAGTCTACTGAAAAGATTAGTAAAATTAATGAAAAACATGATAATTGGTATGGAGTATTATTAATGCTTACTAACCATACGCCGTTTACTGGTTTAGAAGATATAACAGATTTAGATTTAACTTATAAATATACAAAGACTAATGAAGAAACTGGTGAAAAAGAGGAAGTTGTTAATGATTATTTAAAAGATACTACTTTGGGTAATTATTTTACAACTGCACATTATGCGGATGAGGCTTTGGGTGAATTTGTTAATGAACTTGATGAAGCAGGTCTTTTAGATAATACTGTTTTAGTTATTTATGGTGACCATGATGCTAAAATAAAACGTAGTGAATATAATCGTTATTATAATTATAATCCAGAGACTGATTCTAAATACAATAGTGATGATCCAAATTATAAGGAATATACCAAATATGATTATGAATTAAATCGTAAAGTTCCATTTATTATTTGGACTAAAGATAATCAAGAAAAGAAAGAAATTACTGATGTTATGGGAATGTATGATATTCTTCCAACTTTAGGTAATATGCTTGGTATTAGTAGTCCTTATGCTTTAGGACATGATATGTTTAGTAATGATGATCATTTTGTAGTTTTCCCTAATGGAAATTGGGTAACTAATAAAATGTATTATGATAGTCAAAATGATGAAGGTGTTTTATTAGACCAAAATGCGGTGATTAGTTCTGATTATATTGATAATTATACTAAACGTGCTGAAGCAGAGGTTAATGTATCTAATAATATTATTGTTCATGATTTAATTAAAAAAACAAAGGAAAGTAAAAAAGTATTAAAGGAGAATAAAAATGGCTAAGAGAAAAATAAGTAAGAAAAAGATATCAATTTTTGCTTTAATTTTAGTTATTGTGGTTGCGCTTATTATCGGTTTGTGTTTCTTTTTAGGAAAAGATAATAGTAGTGATAATACGATTAAAGTAGAAAGTGTTGATAAAATTGAAGGGTATGATTATACTTTAAAAAGTAATGCTACTAAGTATTATAAAAGTTTATTTAAAGAATTAAAGGAAGTCTTAGAGGCTGACGATATTGATGAAAGTCAATATGCTGATTTAGTTGTTAAATTATTTGTTGCAGATTTCTTCAATTTAGATAATAAATCGACTAAAAATGATATTGGTGGAGTTCAATTTGTTTATAAGGATTTCCGTAGTGATTTTGAAAAATTGGCATCATCTTCAATTTATAAAAATGTTGAAAGTGATTTATACGGTAGCCGTAATCAAAGTTTACCAATTGTAACAAAAGTCTCTGTTGAAAAAGGAACTAACAGTGAATTTAAATATGGTAATGAAACTGATAGTGATGCTTATGTAATTAATTTTGATATTGAATATAAAGAAGATTTAGGCTATCAAAAAAGTGGTTCTATAACTTTGATTCATAATGATAAAAAGTTAGAGGTAGCATCATTAGAAGAAACTAGTAATTAGTTTCTTTTATATTGAAAAAAGATTTTAAATCATTTATAATATTATTGTAGAGGAGAATGTTTATGAATAAGAAGGATATTTTAAAGAATAAAAAAGTGATATTTGTTTTATTGGCTATAGTTGCAGTTCTTGTGGTTACTGTAGTGTCAGTGGTTATGATTAATAATAACAAAGGAACTGAAAAGAAAGTGAAAAAAGAGAGTAAAGAGGCTATTACTGAGCAAGGTATTATTAAAGATGAAACTTTTGGTAATTTGAATTTTAGTAATACTACTTTGATTAAAGATGGTGATCAATATACTTTATCAATGGATGTTACTAATCCAACCCAAAGTGAAATTGATATTGAACAAGTTAATGTTAATTTAAAAGATAAAGATGGTAATTCTGTAATTGTTTTACTTGGTTATATTGGAGATCCTATGAAAGCAGGAGAAACTAGGACAGTTACATCATCAGTGGCTACAGATTTATCTAAAGTTAAGTCCAAAACTATTGAAGAGAAAAAAGGGAACGAGTAGTTCTTTTTTTGACAAAAAATTTATAAAGTGTTTGTTATGATTTAAATGGTGATTATATGAAAGGTATAATGTATTATCATATTTATGAAGAATCTATTAATGATTCTTTTTTTGTGTCAATTTGTGTATAAGTCATAACTTCACTCGTTAAATTAAGAGGAAAGTTCCCGAAAAGATAAAAATAGAATTTATTTAATTAAAGTCCCGAAAATAGAGGGAAAAACTTGCTTTTTTTTGAAAAAT
>JAAWSW010000093.1 GCA_022801735.1 Bacilli bacterium
AATAAAGTGCAAAAAAGACCAAAAAGAAGAAAATATAAGGATAATCCTTATACCTTGTCAGTTGACAATGATACTTATAAAGTAACTTTTATAGATTCTCTAAATAAAAATCAAATAATAGAAATAAATAAAAATATATTTGAAACATTAGATAAATTTGAATTAGAAGATTTGTCAGAAATGAATAAATATGATAGACATATAGAACATTTAGAACTAGAAGAAATATCATATAATAGAATACTATATAAAAATAAAAGTGTCGAAGAAGAAGTATTAAAGCAAATCGAATATAATGAATTAAAATTAGGAATATTAAAATTATCAGAAGTACAAAGACGTAGATTAGTTTTGTACTTTTTTTATAATCTAACACTTAGAGAAATTGCAGATATAGATAATTGTTCACCTAGAGCAGTTAAAGATAGTATAGATATTTCTCTTCAAAAATTAAAAAAATTTATAAAATTTAAATTTTAGGCTTCAAAAATCTCAAATGAGTGAGGAATATAGTGAGAGGGAATTTTTCTCTTTCATATATTCCTCTTTTTAGTGGAATAAAGATCTTTGACAATTAAATATTTAAAATAATCAGATACATTCTATTACATTAAGCACTTTAACAAGTACGCTTGCGATTAATACTTGGTTATAAATATTAAGTGGCTTTAATAATGCGATGATGTGTAGTAGGTATAATGATACTTCTGCAAGGCAGTCCTACAAAGATAGGAAGGTGAGAATCCTATGGAATTGATTAGCCATCAATCATCTGATTATAACGAAAAACTTTAGAAAAATAATTGAAGTAATATAAATAATAAAAACAAAAGAAAGAAGGTAATAACATGAATGAAACAAATCAAGAAATTTTATCATTAGATGATATATACTTTAAAGATGCATTTACAAAGACAGAAGATAAATTAAATTTAGAAGTAGATAATGCAAATATAAAATGTCTTACATCAAAAGACAATAAATTCAGTTTAGATAATGATGGAAACTTAATAGTAAATAGTCTTACAGCAAATACAATTAATATTCAAAATATATTTGATTCAATATATCCAGTAGGTAGTATTTATATAACAGCAAATGAAATTAATCCATCAACCTTATTTGGGGGAGTATGGGAACAAATTAAAGATACATTTTTATTAAGTGCTGGAGATGTATATGAAGCAGGAACAACAGGTGGTGAAGCAACTCATACATTAACAATTAATGAAATGCCAGCACATAATCATGACTTAACCAGACATAGAGGTAGTGGATCAATGTCTTGGGGAGGACTAACTGGTGTAACAAAGGTAGACGGTGTTTCTAATGGTGTTCAATATACTGGATCAGTCGGTGGAAATCAACCGCATAATAATTTGCCACCATATTTAACTGTGTGCATTTGGAAAAGGGTATCGTAAGACAACAATTAATAAAAAATAACATTATGTATTATTTATATTGACTTGATATTAGTTTTTTCTAAAGTAATCTAATCAATAAACTATGGAGGTGAAATTTATGAATGATAAATTAAAAGAAACAAAAAAAGACTATTTTGATAATATTTCAGGAATAGAAATTTTATCAAAAAGAGGAAAACGAGAAAAACATTTCCTTCAAAAAGATGGTTCTATTATTGCTAGAATGTATAGTGATGATATACATTTTTTGAAAAATGGAAAATATGAAGAAATAGATAATAGTTTGGAAAAAGTTGGTAGTTATTATAAGACAAAAAACAATAGTTTTAATGCATATTTTAATAATAATAGTACAGGTAAATTCTTAGGATATGAATTGCCGCAAGGAAATTTAAGTTTTGAATTATTAAATAATAATGAAGTTAATATAGAAATTATAGATAATAACTCAAAATTTAATCAGACAGTAAAATATAAAAACATTTTTGATGGAATTGATTTTGAATATTGTATAACTACATCTAAAATTAAGGAAAATATAATTATAAAAGATAAAGAAAGTATTACAACTCCAATTAATTTTATTTTACATACTAATTTTGATCTTTCAATCAATACAACTGGAGAGATAACTGTGAGTAGATATAAAGAACCCCAATTTACAATTGAAGCACCATATATGCTCGATGATAACAAAATAATGAACAATAATGTTGTGTATGAATTGAAAAAATTAGATGCAGGTTATATGTTAAGTTTAATTTTAGATGAAAAATGGTTAGCAAGTAATGATACTAAATTTCCTGTAATTATAGATCCGACTATTTCAACATACGATGGAGGAAAGGTGTATGATACATATATTTTTCCAGGTGATACAAATGTAAATAGAAATGGACAAGATATATTAAAAGCAGGGGTAGAAAAAGTAAATGGTAGAGATATCATTAATAGATCATTAGTCAAATTTGAACTTCCTACAATAGGTACGGGAAGTCAGGTGTATGAAGCTTATTTAAATTTAACTTCCTATTCAATATATTCTATAACCAATCCATTCGAAATACGCAGATTGGTGGACATTCATAGAGTAACTGCTGATTGGACTGAGAGTGGCGCTAACTGGAATTCTATGAATGATAAATTTGATAAAAGAATAGAATGTTCAAATTGGTGTTCAAGAAGTTGGGAAGAATATTCCTGGGAAGGTAACGTCATGACAACCCATATAATACCTTATGGAATAATGGCAAATGTTACTTCATTAGTGAAAAAATGGTATACAGGAACTCCAAATTATGGTGTTATGATTAAAGCACATAAAGAAATATATGATAGCGCAATGCTTCCTGCATTTTATTCAAATAATAATACCGTTATAGGCGACAATCCCAAACCAACTCTGGAGGTTATTTATCGTAATCAAAACGGACTAGAAGGCTATATGAATTATCAAACACAAACATTTAATGATGGTATTATATATAACAATACATATAATGGTAATCTTTTTGCTTCCTTTGAAATTGGTTCAACTATTGATAGTAAAACACCATGGACTTTAAATCTTATTTATAATACTAATGATGTGGTTTTAAACAACAATGTTGGATTAGGTAACGGTTATAAATTTAACTTTTGGCAAACGGTTAAGTTTGAGACTATTGGAAAAACCAATTATCTTCAATATGTTGATGAGGATGGCACTATTCATTACTTTTATGAAGAAAATGGTATTTATAAAGATGAAGATAATTTAAATATGGAAATAGAAATAAATGAAACTGAATATATTTTAAAAGATAAGTATAACAATCAACTAATATTTGGCAAAATTAATGAAGTAGGATATTTAAAAGAAATAAAAAATGTTCAAGGTGACACTATAAATATTCAATACAACTCAGATAATCTAATCCAAAAAATAATAGACTCTGATAATCAGACTATTGATATAATATATGAAACTGATAAAATTTCAATAATTAGTCCATATAAAACAGTTACAATTAACTATAATGAAAATAAAATTGTTAATATAGTTAATTTAGAGGGGACTACTCATTTTGTATATAACGAAAAAAAATGCCTTGCCGTACATGGC
>JAAWSW010000094.1 GCA_022801735.1 Bacilli bacterium
ATAATTAAATTTAGTTGGAGGTAGTTATATGAATAAATGGGATTATGAAAAGGATTACTAATATTTAAAAAAATAAATTTTACTACTTGACAATACCAAGTACTAGAGATATACTAGTAGTCGAGGAGAGAGAAAATGAAAAAGGTAGTTTATATTTTTTGTTTGATAATTATTCTATTATTAATTATTGTTTTATTTTTATTTTCAACTAATAGAATGCCTATAAAAAAGCAATTAAAACAATTAGATTTAGATAATTTTAATAAAGTTATGTTTGTTGCACATCCTGATGATGATACTATTTGGGGTGGTGCTCATTTGCTTGATGATGATTATTTAGTTGTATGTGTAACATGTGGTGCTAATGGAATTAGAGTTAGAGAAATTAACAATGCTTTAAATTATAGTAATGATAGATTAATTACACTTGGTTATCCAGATAAGGTATTTGGGAAACGTAGTGATTGGAAAAGTGAAAAGAAAAGCATAGAAAAAGATATTAAAGAGATTTTGTCATATAAAAATTGGGATTTAGTGGTAACTCATAACCCAAATGGCGAATATGGTCATAGTCATCATAAAATGACTAGTAAAATTGTTACAGATATTTATGGAAAAGAAGATACTTTATACTATTTTGGTAAATATTATAATAAGAGTAACATTAATAAATTGGACAAGGATAGTATGATCAATAGTAAAATTTTAAAATCTAAGAAAAAAATGCTTGATATGTATAAGAGCCAGGGTTTTATTGATAGTAAATTTGGTCATATGTATCCTTATGAAAATTGGATTAAAAGTACAAATTGGTAGGAAGTTGTGGTATTTGTGCAGAAAAATAAATTTGTTAAAATTGATTATATAAATATTACTATTTTGAGTTTATTATATTTGATAGTGGTTTTTCTTATTACTAATGGTGAAAATATGTATGGTTCTGCTACTGATTGGAGTGTTCAGCACTGGGCTATTCCAGAATATTTTAGAACGTTATTTTATGATACTCATAATTTATTTTCACAGTTTGCTGCTAATTTAGGTGGTGGACAAAATATATTTTATTTTGCTTATTATGGTTTTTTAAGTCCTATAATTTTATTGTCTTATTTATTTCCTGGAGTAGAAATGTTTGATTATATTACTATTACGTCTATAGTTGGCGGGATTGTGAGTGTAATTTTATTTTATAAATGGCTTAAGAATCACAATTATAGTTCTTTTGTTTGTTTATTTATTTCATGTTTATTTTTATGTGCGGGCCCATTAATTTTTCATGGGCATCGTCATATTATGTTTGTCAATTATATGCCATTTTTGATTTTAGGACTTATGGGGGTTGATAAACATTTCAATGAAGGTAAAAGTTATTTACTTATTATAAGTATTTTCTTAGTTATTATGACTAGTTATTTTTATAGCGTAGGGGCTATACTATGTATTAGTTTGTATGCTATATATCTGTTTTTGAAGGTTAATGATAATATTAATTTTAAACTTTTTTTCAAAGAAGCGTTTCGTTTTGCAGTTCCAATAATTATTGGAGTGATGATGGCTTGTGTTTTATTACTTCCAGTATTTAATGCTTTAACTAGTGGTAGAGGACATGGGGTTGTACCTATAAGCAGTTTAAAATTAATTATTCCGCATATTAATTTAGAATATATTCTTTATAGTCCATATTCTATTGGGTTAACAGCAATTGTAATTATTGCTTTATTTACAAATTTAATTATAAAGGGGAAGGCTTCTAAGTTTTTTAATATATCTTTAATTTGTTTATTTACACTTAATATTTTTGTTTATATTTTAAATGGAAAATTATATTTAGATGGTAAAGTTTTAATTCCATTTTTACCGCTTTATTGTCTAGCAATTGCAGGGTTTATTGATAATGTTTTTAATAATAAAATTCAATTTAATGATATTTTATTTGTATTTGGACTTACTTTAATTTTGACTATACTTCTTTCTAATAAAGGTTTTACTATTTTATATTTTATTGACGGTTTATTTACACTATTTTTGATTAGTAGATACTATAAAAATGGTAATAAATTTATTTTTGTTCCACTTATGATTTTGGCTTTTGCGATATGTTTATTGGTGAATTCTGGCGATAAATTAATTACTATTGAAGAACACAATAGGCAAAATGATGAGAGAATTGCTGAATTAGTAAAGGATATAGAAGTTAATGATAGTGGTTATTACCGTATTTATACTAATTTAAGTGGTAATGAAAATATAAATAGGGTTTTATCTGCAAGAGAAAATATCTTATCTTTATATTCTTCTACTTATAATAAATTTTATAATAAGTTTTTCTACCATGAATTTAACAACAATTTAAAATATCGCAATTCTGTAATGACTCATGAAAATAAGAATGTTATGTTTGAATCTTATATGGGGGTAAAGTATTTAATTACTGATAAAAAGGCACCTATGGGTTATAAGTTTTTAAAGCAAAATGGTGATTATAAATTATATGTTAATGAAAATACTTTGCCTGTAGGTTATGCAAGTGATTCTATTATTAGTGAGGAACAGTATAAGGAATTTTCATACCCTGGAAATTTAGATGTTCTTATGAATAATATTGTAGTTTCAAAGGCTCCTTTTAATAGTGTTCATTCTAATATGAAAAAATATAATTTATTAATGAATTCTTATGAAATTAGTAATTTGAAAATTAAACAGGTAGGTAATGATTATCATATTAAGACTAAGGGTGATGTTAATAATTATATAAAGTTTAATCTTAAAGATGAAATTAAAGATAAACTTTTATTAATTAGATTACATATTTCTAAACCACAATCATGTGTGAAAGGTGATTTGGCTATAACTATTAATGGTATTAAAAATAAACTTACTTGTAAGGAATGGAAGTATTATAACAATAATAAAAATTTTGATTATTTATTATCCAGTGATAGTGGTATTGATAATATTAAAATAAATTTTTCTAAGGGAGAATATATTATTGATGATATTCAATTATTTACTTTAGATTATGAACATATTTCTAATTTAAAAGATAAAGTTGATCCTTTTGTTGTTAAAGAGGCTAAAGATAATATTATTAAAGGTAATATTAATGTTAAGAATGATGGATATTTTAAATTGAGTATTCCATATGATAAAGGCTTTAAGATTAAGGTTGATGGAAAAGATACTGAATATGAACTTGTGAATAAAGCATTTATAGGTTTTAAAATTTCTAAGGGATATCATAATATTGAAATAGAATATCAAGCACCTCTGTTTAGTGTTGGTAAAATTATTAGTATATTGGGTTTATTATTGTTTATTATAGTTTGTATATATCAGAAGTTTAGAGTAAGAAAAAACGTTATTGAAAGTTGATAACGTTTTTTTTGTTTGATTTTACATCCATTTACGTTTTTTTGAATCAAAAGTGGTATTTTTCTTGACTCGGT
>JAAWSW010000095.1 GCA_022801735.1 Bacilli bacterium
AGTAATAATAAGCCTAATAGGAATACTAATCCTAATGACAGTAGGATACGCAGCCTTCCAAACAAACCTAGACATAAAAGGAACAAGTAAAGTATCAAGCAATTGGGATATAAGAATAACAAATGTAAAAGCAGGAACAATAACAGGAGACGCTGAACAAGCAAAACAACCAACATGGAATGAATTAACAGCCAGTGTAGAAGCCAATCTCTATCAAAAAGGAGATAGTATAGAATATATAATAACCGTAGAAAACAAAGGAACCATAGATGCCATCTTAAATAACATAAACGCCAAAGAAACAACCAATGAAGCCATAAAATTTACATATAGTGGAGTAAATAAAAACGATAAACTATATAAAGGAGAAAGCACCGAAATAATAGTAAAAATCGAATATAATCCAGATTTCAATGGAACCCCAGAAATAGGAAGTGCCGAAATAAACATAACACTAGAGTATATACAGGCTATAGTAGGCGGAATAGAAATAACCAATCCAAACCTATATGTATCAAATAGTGGAAATGATGAAACAGGAATAGGTTCAAAAACAAACCCATATAAAACAGTAAAAAAAGCATACGAAGAAACTAAAGAAGAAGGAACAATATATATAATGGACGATATAACACAAACAGAGACCTTAAACTTTAGCGAGAATAAAAATATCACATTAACTAGTTATGGTGTAGAGCATAGTATTATTAGGAATAATAATTTAACAGAAAGCATAATATACCAAACTGCTGGTAATCTTACATTAAATAATATAATAATTGATGGCAATAATATAGAAGCAAAAAGCGCCCTATTAGTTTTAAATAATAATGAAGCTATTTTAAATATAAATGATAATACAATAATAAAAAATGGTAATAATCAACTTATTTACGCAAATGAAGAAAATCCTTCAAGTGATACATTAGGTGGTGGAATATGTGCAAATCATGGCATATTAAATATAAGTAATTCAAAAGTATTAAATAATCAATCAGATTATGGTGGAGGAATTTATGCAAATTCTTTAATAAATATTAACGATAGTACTATTTCATACAATACTTCTAAATCAAATGGTGGAGGAATAACTGCTAATTCAAATGTACAAATTAAATCATCTGAAGTTTCACATAATACCACCACTGGTGCTGGTGGAGGAATGTATACAATAGGAAATGAAATTAATCTTATTTCAGTTAACTTTTCTGATAATAGTGCTGATTTAACAGGCGGCGGAATATTTTCTCAAAAGCATCTTGATATTAGTGAAAATTCAAATATTTCAAATAATAAGGCAAAACAACCAGGAGGAGGAATAAAATTTTTATGTAATACAAATTATGAATGTACAGGTTTGTATATAAAAAATTCAACTATATCTAATAATACAGCATATAGTGGAGGAGGTTTGGAATTTTCAAATTCCGTTATAAAAATAAGTTCTAGTAATATTTCTAATAATACTGCTACTGAGTACGCAGGAGGAATGCATATTACAAGTTTTAAAGAGGCTCTTTTTGAAAATATAATCGTTAATGGAAATAAAGCAGTGTATGGTGGAGGAATAAATACTAGTGGTGTGACTGCAGGATTAACCTTGAATATTAATAATAGTCAAATTAAAAATAATACTGCTACAGGTAATGCTGGAGGAATTAGAATAGATAGAGTTTCGGTTGTTGCCAACGGAACTACGATTTCTGACAATAAGGCGCCTAATTATGCAGGATTAACATGTCGAGGCGATAAGGATATACCTGTTAAATTTATCTTTAATGGTAATACGATTAGAAATAATATTGCAACAGGAGAAACTGGCGGTATATTTATTACTAATTATTGTACATATACTAGAAACTCTGGAACAGTATGTGGGAATAAACCTACTAACTCATATGAAACACATGCGACATGTCCTACTACCTAATATAAATACTATATTTTTTTCTAAGAAATTGCACAAAAGTGCAGTTTTTTTGTTTTCCGAGCAGGAATTTGGTATACAAAAATCGTATATTACAAATAAGGGGAAATAATTTTTTTAGAAAGGCGGTATAAATTGAACTATTATAACGAAATAAAAACTACTTTGTTAAAAAATGAAATATATAAAAAGGCTAAGGATTATTCAAAAAATAAAAGTGATTTAAATAGTTATTATGAAGTAGGAAGATTATTGGTACAAGCACAGGGCGGAGAAGAAAGAGCAAAGTATGGAAATAAGTTAATAAAAGAATACTCTGAAAAGTTAACTAGAGAACTTGGAAAGGGATATGATGTCACTACATTGAAAAGAATGAGGCAATTTTATTTGCTCATTCAAAAAGGTGCGCCACTAGCGCACCAATTAACATGGAGTCATTATATAGAATTGTTACCATTGAATAATATAAATGAAATAAAATATTATATTAACATTACTGAACAATTATGTTTATCAAGAAATAAATTAAGAGTAAAAGTAAAATCCAATGAATATGATAGAATTGGATACAAAGAAGAACTCGAAGAACCTAAAATAAACACTTTAATAAAAGAACCAATATTAATTAAAACTAAAAACATACCTGATAAAGTAACAGAGATTGTTCTTCATAATTTAATTTTGGAAAATATGGATAATTTTTTAAAAGAACTTGGAGAAGGATTTTCATATATAGGCCATGAAGTAAAAATAAAAATTGGCGATAATTACCATTCGATAGATTTCTTACTTTTTAATTATAAGTTTAACTGTTTTGTAGTAATTGAAATTAAGGTGACTGGATTCAAGGCACAACATATAGGTCAAATCAAGAAATATACAAACTATGTGGATGAAAACATAAAAGAACCATTTAATGATAAAACAGTTGGAATAATAATTTGTAAAGATATTAATGGATATGTTTTAAAGTACTGCACGGATAAAAGAATTTTTACCACAACTTATGAATTAGAAAAAGTTTAAGCATATTATTTGTGTTAACTTATAACCTTATAAATGTTTAAATAAATAGTTATATGTGTTAAAATAAATATAGGTGATAAAAATGAAAAAAATAATTCTAGTCGATGGAAATAACTTACTATTTAGGAGTTATTACGCAACAGCCTATAACGGTAATTTTATGAACAACAGTAAAGGATTTCCAACTAATGCCCTTTTTGGTTTCACCAACATGATAAATAAAATAGTTAATGAAGAAAAACCCGAATACATGATAGTGGCCTTTGATAAAGGAAAAACATTCAGACATGAAAAATATGATGTTTATAAAGATGGAAGAACAGAAACCCCAAATGAATTAAAAATTCAGTTTCCACTCGCTAAACAGTTATTGACTGCAATGGGAATAAAATATTATGAAATAGATAATTATGAAGCCGAT
>JAAWSW010000096.1 GCA_022801735.1 Bacilli bacterium
TTAGTAAAATTTTACTAAAAAGGTAATATATAGGAATATTTGTAATTTTTCAAATACTTATTTTTTTAATTTGTATTTTTTTATATACTAAAATACCAAATCTGTTTTAACAAATTTGGTATTTTGATAGTGTTTGTTAGTTCGATTTTGGGAATTTTGTGTTGTTTAACAATTTTCACTATATTCGTATTTATATTTATTAATTCCTTTAGTAGTTTTTCCTGTATTTGTTATAATTACGCATATGTTTTCTAATTCATTTCCAGTTGATGGTAATTTTAAATTTTTATCTATATATCCCCCATTTTGAAGATTATTTAATGTTACTTTATATGTTTGGTTTGTATTTTGTGGTAATAAGTTTTTATTATCTAAAGCCCAGTTTTTTGAAGCAAGTACTATATTTTCTTTTATTTGACTATTGGCTTTTTCTTCCCCTTCTTTTATCCATGAACTAATGCTTGGAATTGTAATAAGAGCAATTAAGGATAAAAGAATTATAACGCCTAGTAGTTCTACTAGTGTAAACCCTTTATTATTCATTTATGTCACCTATCTTTTCTTCTATTCTAATTAATCTATTATATTTACAGACTCTATCAGTTCTTGAAAGTGAACCTGTTTTTATTTGTCCTAAATTAAGTCCAACGGCTAAATCGGCGATTGTAGTATCTTCTGTTTCGCCACTTCTATGAGATATAATTGTATTATATCCATTTTGTTTGGCTAAGTTTATTGTTTCTAGAGTTTCTGTTATTGTTCCTATTTGATTTACTTTTAATAAAATAGCGTTTCCTGCTTTTTTATCAATTCCTTCTTTTAGATATTTTTTGTTTGTTACAAATAGGTCATCTCCTACTAACTGAATTTTGTTTCCTAGTCTTTCGGTTATTTTTGTAAATCCTTCCCAGTCGTTTTGATCTACTGGATCTTCTATTGAAATAATTGGATAATTTTGTGTTAGTTCTTCATAATAATCTATTAATTCATCTGTTGTTAGATTTTTATTTTCACCTTTTAAGTTGTAGTAACCGTTTTGATAAAATTCTGAAGCAGCAACGTCTAAAGCAAGATTTACATCTTTCCCTGGAATATATCCTGCTCTTATTATGGCTTTTATAACTGAGTCTAAGGCGTCTTTGTTGGTTTTAAAATTAGGTGCGAATCCGCCTTCATCACCTACATTGGTATTATATCCTTCTTCTTTTAGTACTTGTTTTAAATTATGAAATACTTCACTACCTATTCTTATTCTTTCTTTGATATTTTTGGCATTTGGTATTATCATAAATTCTTGAAAGTCTAATCCGTTATCAGCGTGCATTCCACCATTTAGTATATTCATCATTGGTTTTGGTAGTTTTTTACCCCTGCCTATATATTCATATAGTTCTTGATTATTTGCTTTACTTGCGGCTTTTAAAGTGCCCATAGATACACTTAAGATAGCATTGGCTCCTAAATTACTTTTGGTTTGTGTACCGTCTAATTCTATCATTGTTTTGTCTATTAATTCTTGATTATTTACATCTAGTCCTAATAATGCAGGTTTAATTATTTTATTGACGTTATTAACGGCTTTTAATACCCCTTTGCCCATATATCTATTATCATTGTCTCTTAGTTCTAAGGCCTCTCTTTCACCTGTTGAAGCACCGCTTGGAACACTGGCGGTTGCTTCTATATTGTTTTCTAATATTACGGTTGCTTCTACTGTTGGATTACCTCTTGAATCTAATATTTCTCTTGCGATTATATCTTTTATTTTCATGGTTATCGTCTCCATTCTATATTAATAATAACATATTTTGCTTTATAAATAAATACTTTGATTTTTAAAGCGGTTTATTTTATTTGTTTAATCGCATATTATGTATTATAATATTAATTGAGGTGATTCTATGTTAGTAAAAGATATTTTGGAAGTTAAAAGCGCTAAAATAATTAATGGTGATGAAAATATGGTTATTAATCACTTTTCTATTAACACTAATGATATAGAATGTTCTACTATGTTTATTCCACTAAAGGGTAATACTGATGGTCATAATTATATTATTAATGGGGTTAAAAATGGTATTAGTGGATTTTTTGTGATGAAGGGTCATGATACTATTGTTAAAGAGGCTTTAGAAATTAACAATGATTTGATTATTATTGAAGTTAATGATTGTTTAAAGGCTTTAGGAGATCTTGCTTCTAAAACTAGAGCGAAAATAAATGTTCCTGTTATTGCTTTAACTGGTAGTTTTGGGAAAACTAGTCAAAGGGAAATGATTTATAGTGTTTTAAAACAGCAGTTTAATGTTTTAAGTACTAAGGGTAATTATAATAATCATATTGGTATGCCTCTTACTTTAGTAAATTATAATAATGAGGATGTTGTTTTATTGGAACTTGGTACTAATCATATGGGAGAAATTGCTTTTTTGAGGGATATATGTAGGCCAACTATTACAATGGTTACCAATGTTGGAACAGCCCATATTGGTAATTTTAAACGTTTGAAAAATACTTTTAAGGAAAAAATTAGTATTGCTAAGGGAAGTGAATATTTTTTACGTAACTTAGATGATAATTTACTAAAAAAAGCGAAGGTTAAAGGTCCTACTATAATTGATTATAGTATTAACAATGATAATATTAATAATATTATTTATGGTAAGAAAAACAGATATACAATTAGCGTAAATAATAAAAATTATAAAGTTACTATAAATAGTAATATAGACTATTTGATTAACTATTCTATTTGTGCGTTTAATATTGGGCTTCTTTTAAATATGGATATTAAGAATATTATTAAAGGTATTGATAAATTTGAATGTGCTTCTGGTCGTATGGAAAAGAAAAAAATAGGTAAAAATTATTTGATTAATGATTGTTATAATGCTTCATATGAAACTATGATAAGTGGACTTGAATATTTTGATAAAGAACCTTATGATAATAAAATTGTTATTTTAGGTGATATTTTAGAACTTGGCAGCCAGTCTAAAAAAATACATAAAGAAATTGGAAAATATATTGTTAAAAATAAATTTTGTTTTAACGAAATTCATTTGGTGGGTCCTAATATGAAAATTGTATATAATATATTGCTTAATAAAGGATTTAATGCCTTTTATTACAAAAGTGTTTCTGAGATGGATACTAGTATTATGGATAATAAATCTGTTTATTTAAAATCTTCTCACGGAACTGGTTTACATAAACTTATTTCTTAAGTATTCTTTAGTTTTTGAAAAAAACTTTTATAAAGGTATTGAAAATAATTTAAAATTATAGTATAATTAACTTGCATTTGAAAAAAATGCCAGTTGTCTCCGTAGCTCAGCTGGATAGAGCAACGCCCTTCTAAGGCGTGGGTCA
>JAAWSW010000097.1 GCA_022801735.1 Bacilli bacterium
ATGAAGGACTAGATCAACGAATTCGAAAAGAGATTTTAAAGCATGATAATTTGGATGACTTCGTTAAAGCTGTTAAAACCAAGCGATATACCTATAACAAAATTATGCGAATGCTTTGTCATATTCTATGTAGTTTTACCAAAGAGGAAGCAAGTAAATGTCTTGAACCTGCCTACTTGCGAATCCTAGGAATGAATCAAGTAGGAAGAAAATATTTAAAACAACTCAAAAAAGAAGTTACCCTTCCTTTGATCACAGCTTGTACTGAAACCAATCATCTCATGATGGATATCGAATTTCGAAGCACTTGTGCCTTTGCTAGTCTCCTATCACTTAAAGAGAAAAAAGCAATAATTCATCGTGAATTCATAAAAAAACCAATCATTGTAAAAGAAAAGTAGAGTTCGGATTATAATACCTTTAAGGTTCACACTAAATAAAAAGAATGATAAAATTTATTTAGAGGGAATCAAGGAGGTGTTTTTTCGTGGGAAAACAGAGAAAATGGACATTAGAAGAAAAAATTAAAATTGTAAAGGAATTTAAAAAAGGTGCAACTATATCATATCTAAACAATAAATATGGTATTTCTGGTTGTGGTACAGTAAGTCGTTGGAATAAAGAATATGATGAAGGAAGACTTGGTATTGATAATCGTGGTAAAAGAAAACATCAAACAGAACTGGAGGATATTGATATCTTAAAAAAATCTTATGCTCTTCTGATGGAAATCCGCTCGCAGCAACACAAATAGAAAAATATCAAATTATTGATAAATTAAAAGTAGAATATCCAATATTAAGGATTTGTAGAGTTTTAAATGTCAATAGAAGAAGTTATTATAAGTGGTGTACAATAGGAAGGCCAATCGCTAATAACTATCAACATGAAATAGCTAATGTGATATCAGAAGAGCATAAAAATATGAAAGGGATTTATGGAACAATAAGATTAAAAAAACATATCGAGAATAAATTAGGAATTATTCTAAACCATAAGTTAATTAGGAGATATAAACATATTCTAGGTTTAGAAACAATAAAACGTTCTAAAAAAGGATTATCTGTTTCTAGGGCAAAAGAAAAGAACCTTACGAATAAGGCCCAATACCTAATTGAATGTAACTTTAAGTCAGATGTACCAAATCAAAAGTATTCATCTGATGTAAGCTATATAAAATGTAAAGATGGAACTCTTTACTTATCAGCTATTAAAGATTACTTCAACAATGAAATTGTATCATTTTCTACATCAAATAACAACAATATGAAGCTAATTAAAGAAAGTTATAGAAGTTTAAAACCAGGGGAAGATGCAATTGTAAATACGGATCAAGGTTCAGTATACTTTGCCTATGAATATGTAGAACTAGCAAATAACATGGGATTTACTAGGAGTATGTCACATCGAGGTCATTGTTGGGAAAACTGTCCGATTGAAAATTGGTTTATGCAGTTGAAACATGAATGGTTGTGTCAATTTCATAAGTTAACAAGAAAACAAGCAAAAGAAGAAATAGAAAAATACGTTCATTGGTATAACAACGAACGTATCCAAAAGAAATTAGGGTATGTCAAGAAAAGTGTGTAAGTAGTTAGGATATTATATATAAATCATATCAAAGAACCTAATTACAATAGTTACGGAATCTGTCTTGAAATTGTGGATGGGCATCTAATTGGTTTCTAACCATAGACCAGTTCTGAATAGTAGAATCGTCCCATTTTTTATAAAGTTCAGTAACCCGTAAGTATAATAATTTGAAAAGAGCATTTTCATTAGGAAAGGCTCCTTTTTTTGTTACCTTTCTAAATGATGAATTCACTGATTCTATAGCATTGGTCGTATACATAATTTTCCTTATGGCACTAGGATAGTCAAAAAGTTGTTCTACATGCTTGAAGTTACGTTCCCATACATTAACTGCACCCGAGTATTTAGACCAGTTTGTTTTAAATTTTTCAAATTCACTTTGAGCTGCTTTTAGATTAGGGGCACCATAAACTAGTTTGAGATTGGCAGTGAACTTTTTATAGTCTTTACTTGGTACATATTTTAAGGAATTTCTAATTAAATGTACAATGCATCTTTGGACAATAACACCTTTAAATATCTCTTTTGCGCCATCCTCAAGACCACTGACTCCATCCATAGAAATAAAGAATATGTCTTCAACACCACGAGTTTTTATCTCATCAAATATTTGCATCCAAGAATGCTTCGATTCTGTCTCATTTAACCAGATACCAAGGATGTCTTTATGACCATCTATATCGTATCCAAGGATTGTATAAACAGCGCTTTCTTTACTTTCATATTCATAACGCATAGTAACATACATACAATCCACAAATACAAATGGATAACATTTCTTTAAGGGTCTGGATTGCCATTCATTTAATTCATCTAATACACAGTCAGTAATTTGGGATATCGTTTCATGTGATATTTTGAAACCATATATATCCTCAATAGTAGTCGAAATATCTCTTTGGCTCATTCCTTTGGCATACATAGATAATACCTTTTTATCAATATCTGAAATATCTTTGGTACGTTTTGGGATAATTTGAGGTTCAAATGATCCATCTCTGTCTCTAGGAACATCAACAGTCATTTCTCCCATACTTGTTTTCACATTTTTAGTGATATAGCCATTTCTTCTATTACAGGTAAGCTTTTCACTCTTATCGTTATTTTCATAGCCAAGATGACTATTCATTTCACCTTGTAGCATCGCTTCAAACATAGGACCAAATACATCCTTTAACGCATCTTGTACATCTTTAGCTGTTTCTGGTTGATATACATCTAATATTGCTTGTACTAATTCATTTTTACTTTTATTTTTACTTCTCATACTTTTACCTCTTTCTTCTATTTTATCACACTATAAAAGTGTGTAGTTTATTACTAACTTACACACTTTATTTTACACTCTCAGAAATTAGGATACTTGTCACCCGTACAGTATCGACTAAAATATTCAAATTAATTTATCTTTTTATTTAGTGAGTACTTGACAGGTACTAGTATC
>JAAWSW010000005.1 GCA_022801735.1 Bacilli bacterium
AGAATGTCAATAATATAGACGAATATCATCTTCATTTTGCTTTGTTAATTTCTTTTTATTTTTCTTCTTCGACATACTTGTTAAAATATAATCCCATTAACTTTTGCGGTATTTCATTATTTAAACCTTTTTCGCTCACGATTTTTTCCCAAGGTCCACCCTTAATATGAGTCATTTCTCTTAATTGCCAAGCAGTATATTTTCCAAAATTTTCATAAACAAAATTTAAAACTGTGGAAATTTTTTCTTCTGCTTCTAATTTATCTATAATATCTAACTCTTTTTTATTTAAATCTATAGTAATTTCATTTCTTTTAAATCTACTGAAATTATTATAAACTTCTTTTACAACTGGTCCGTGTTCCCAAGCCATAACCTTTTCATTAAATAGTGGCTTTTTTGTATATGCTAAAAATAGCCCTTGAGCAAAATAAATTAATTTTTGCAATTTTAAATGTGTCAACCCTTCATATACTTCATATTCATCATATTCTGTAATATTTTCTATTTGTTCAATTTTATTTTTCCATAAAAACCAATTTGCTATATCAATAGCATTAAAAACATTCACCCTTTTTAACATCTTTCTCACTTCCTCTAGTTTAATAATAGTATATCACAAATTTCTTAAAAATTTCATATTACATTACTATAATTTACTTAATTTGTCAACAAAAATCTATATGTGTGTTAATTTAAAATTTAATTGCATTATTGTTTTTTAAATTAATTACATTTTTTTCATAAAAGTGTGGGCTACTTGTGGGCTACACATACTGTTTAACGGTGTTTCTGCGGTATCTTAAACAAAAAAAACATTGAAATATAAGGAATTCCAATGTTTGTTTGATATGTAATTTCTATCTCTTTGAGAATTGAGGTGCTCTACGTGCTCCTTTAAGTCCAGGTTTCTTTCTTTCCTTAACTCTTGCATCTCTTGTAATAAATCCAGCTCTTTTTAAGATTTTTCTATAACTATCTTCGTTTTCTTCATTTGGTTTATCATATTCTAATAAAGCTCTTGTTATACCTAAACGGATAGCTCCTGTTTGACCAGTAAATCCTCCACCATTAACTTTAACAGTGATATCAAATGTATTTTCATTATTTGTAGCAACTAATGGTTGCATTAAATCCATAACATTAGTTTCATATGGCATGAACTCTCTAACGTCTCTACCATTAATTGTTATTTTTCCAGTTCCTGGAGTAGTTAATTTTACTCTTGCTACTGAAGCTTTTCTTCTACCAGTTCCTGTAAATTCTCTTTTTTCTGCCATTTAAACCCTCCTAGTCCATCTTTAGTGCTTTTGGTTGTTGTGCACTATGTGGATGATTTCCTTCTGCATATACAAATAATTTTTTATACATTTGTCTTCCTAATCTTCCTTTTGGAAGCATTCCTTTTACTGCTCTTTCGATCATTTCTACTGGATATTTTTCTAGCATTTCTTTTGCTGTTCTTTCTCTTAAACCACCTGTATATCTACTATGGTTATAATAAATTTTATCATTTAATTTGTTGCCTGTTAATTTAACTTTATCGGCATTTACAATAATTACATAGTCCCCGCCATCGATATGAGGAGTGTATGTAGGTTTATGTTTTCCTCTTAATACAGAGGCAACTTTTGTAGCTAGACGACCTAAAGTTTCTCCTTCAGCGTCAACAACATACCAATCTCTAACTACATCTTCTTTTCTTTGCATGTATGTTTTCATAAATATTTTCCTTTCTCCTTTACATTAGTAAGTTTTCCCAGGACTTACTTATGTGGGATAAATTAAATGTACCAATAATGATTGTACTAAAAAAAAAACTAAAAGTCAACAAAAACCATAGTTTTTTTGGGCTTTTAGTATATTATATACATTTTGTTTCTAATAAAGAACATCTTTTAGATATAATCCTTCTGGTGAAGCGGTTTTTCCGGCTTTTCTTCTATCTTCTTCTTTTAAAATTGTAATTATATCTTCGCTTTTTCTTTTTCCTTCACCAATTTCTATAAGTGTACCTATCATGTTTCTAACTTGATATCTTAAAAATCCAGTTCCTAAAAATGACACTGTAATTTTATTTACATTTTTTATATCTCTTATTAAATTAGTTTGGACTATTGTTCTTGTGTAGTCTTCACGTTCATCATCTGATTTAGTAAACGATTTAAAGTTATGACTTCCTTCTAAATATTTTAATGCTCTTTCCATTTCAACTACGTCTAGTTTTTTATTATACTGGTATACATAATCTTTTTCTATAGGATTGTATTCTCCCATATTAATTATATAAACATATTCTTTTGCTTTCACATTATATCTAGCATGAAATTCATCATCTACTATATTTATATCTTTAATATAAATATCTTTCGGTAATAAACTGTTTAGTCCATCTCTTAATTTTTCTGGAGTAATATGTTTCATTTCTAAGTCAAAGTGCGCTTTTTGATTTATTGCATGTACACCTGCATCAGTTCTACCTGATGCATGAATATCAACTTTTTTATTACCATTTATGGTTTTTAATGCTTTTTCTATTTCGCCTTGAACGGTTTTAGTTTTTGGTTGTTTTTGATAACCTTTATATCTTGAGCCATCATAAGCAAATGTTATAAAATATCTCATAATGTTATTCCTTTCAATTTATCTAATGCATCTATATATATCTTTCATTAAATCGTTTATATCGTCTCTATATTCCATTTTAACATTTTTTTTGTTTTCTATCAAATGAGTTAATTCTATTACTTTGGGTGGTTTTATTTTATTTTCTTTTAATAAGTTTATATTAGTAAATACTTTATATTTTGTCCCTTTTGTAATAACTTCTCCTTTGTTTATTATATATACATAATCTGATATTGCATGGGCGAAGTCTGTATCTTTTGTTAAAATTATTATTGTTTTGTTATACTTAAGTTTCATTAATCTAAATAGTTTTATTAGTTCTTGTTTATTATAGTTATCTAATAAAATTTCATCTATTATGATTAAATTCGGATTATAAATAAGGGCTTTGGCAATTGTTAATTTTGTCTTTTCGCTTTTGCTTAATTGATGTGGATTTTTACTTAAATACTTTTGAGATAGGCCAACTAATATTAATGAATCTTTTATTCTTTTTTCTGGATTTTTGGTTTTATATTTGTTTTTTGATAATGCATCTACAAGTTCTTCTTCTACTGTGGATAATGTAAATTCATAATGCTGAGTTATTATTCCAATGTTGTTTTTTATTAACTTAGGATTATAACTTATTTCTCCATTTGTTGGTTTTATTTGTTTTATTAACAGTTTTAATAATGTACTTTTTCCAGAACCATTTGGACCTACTACTGATGTAATTTTATTTTCTTTAAATATTAAATTCAAATTATTTAATATAAGTGTTTTGTTTTTTTCGTATGTTACTTTGTTAAATTTTATTTCCATAAATCTTCCACCATCTTTTCGGCATTTATATAAGTTTTATCTGTTAAGTTATAAAATTGTAATTTTTTTGATAACTCTATAATAAATGGTAACTTAAGTTTTGCTTGTTTAAATATTTGTTCATTATCATATATTTGTTCTTTTTTGCCTGCGGCTATTATTTGTTTGTCTCCTATTATTATAATGTTGTCACTGTAAAGACTATCATTACTATTACTTGTTAAATAAATAACTGTCATTTTTCGAAGTTTTGTCATATCTTTTAAAAACATTAAAATTTTTTCTTTTATTTCTTCGTCTAATTTATCTAGGCTTTCATCAATTATTAATATTTTGGGATTTTGAATTAGGGATCTTGCAAAAAGTACTAATTGTTTTTCTCCTACGTTTAGTTTTTGAATTTTTTTATTTAATAATTTATTAATACCTAATAATCTAGTTATTTGAATCATTAAATCTTCTAGACCTTCTTTTTCATATGTTATATTAAGTTCATCTATTACTTTGTTTTGCTCATTTAATTGACTATCATCTGATATAACTGATGTAAAGGTTTTTATATATCTTAAATTATGGATGGTTAAGTGAATTCCATCAATAATAATCCTATTTGAATTGTATTCTCCTGATAATAATTTTGTTAAGGTTGTTTTTCCTACACCATTAGCACCTAGAATAGTAGTAAATTTATTTTTTTCTATTTCTAATGTTAAATCTCTGAAAACATATTCCTGATCATATTTAAATGTAAGTCCTCTTACTTGTATTATATTTTCCATAAACCCCACCACCGTATTTATTATTATAATATAAACTACATTTATTTACAAATAAAAACTACGTATTTTAACGTAATTTTTATATTATTTTTTCTTTTTTAATTGTTTATATATTTGATGGGCATTTCCATACATTATTTGTTCAATAGCATCCTCTGATAAATATGGTGATATGTCTTGTCTTATTAATTCATTCATAGTTTCATATGGATAAAATGCTGGATCACTATCATCTTCTGAGGTGAAAATTTTTGTGAAATCCATATTGTCACTTGAAATCATTATGTTGTCTTGACCAAACATATTAACAGCGCAAACAATGTGTTTAGCATATGCTTTTCTTAGTAAGGTTATATCTTTTTCTAATGTTAAAAACCTAGGGTAGGCAACAAGGCCTAATTTACCACCAACATTTATTAATTCTTTTATTTGTGTGTCGTCTAAATTTCTCGGATGATGTCTTAGCAATCTAAGATTAGAATGTGATGCATAGCATGTTACTGGTTTTTGTGAATGCCTTATCATGTTTATGATATCATTATATGTTTGTAAATTGGCATGGGACAAATCTATTCCTAAGCCTAATTCCATTGCACGGTGAATAAAGTGTCTGCCTTCGTATGTTAGTCCTTGATTAGTTATATTACCTGAACCATATTTGTTAGGGTTATTCCAGGTTAATAAAATAGAATCTAATCCTGCTTGTGATAATCGTTCTAATTCTTTTGTATCTCTTATATAATCGCAGCCTTCTATACTGTAAATAAATTCACAATCTAACTGATAGCCTTCTAAGACTTTTTTCGCAGTTTTAAACATTTTTAAAACATTTATTCTACTAGGATATTCTAATTCTCTTTTCATTTCATCTCTGGACATAAAATATAAGTTGGCTGCTACGCCCTTTACATTTTCTTTGTTTAATGGGGTTAAAAAATGGCTAATATCTTTTTTTGTTCTATTAGCCATAAGAATTAGTGTTAGTAAATCATAGTGCATATCAAACATGCATTTCACCTTTTTCTAATCTAATTTTTTAGTTTGTAATTTATAAACTATTTTGGTTGTTAATTTTCGAGGTAAGAACCTTGTCATAAATATAGCCAGTTTCATTTTTAAACTTGGAACAATAATGGTTTTTTCGGCAAACATTTTTTTTATTGCATATCTTGCAACTGCATTACTTTCCATCGGTTTAACACTAAATGATACACCAGCAACTCTGTTGAATTCTGTGTCTACTGGTCCTGGACAAAGTGCACTTACCACCACACTACTGTCTTCTTTTTTTAGTTCTTCATGAATTGCTTCAGTTAAACTTACTACATAGTTTTTTGTCGCATAGTAAGTGGACATTAATGGTCCTGACATGAATCCTGCTGATGAGGCTACATTTAAAATATAACCTTTATCTTGTTTTTTGAAGTCTTTTAAAAATAATTTTGTTAGAGTATGAACTCCTTTTATGTTTAAATCTATCATATCTAGTTCTTTATCTATATTGGTGCTGGCAAAATCTCCAAACAATCCAAATCCCGCATTATTAATTAATATATCTATTTTCTCTTTTTTCACTTGATTATATAATTGCATACAATTAAAAGTACTAGATACATCCATAATTATTACAGTTGCTTTATCGCCTAATTCTTTTGCTAACTTTTCTAATTTTGTTTTTCTTCTGGCAACTAAAATTACTTCATGTCCTTCTTCTACTAATACTCTAGCCATATCTGCACCTAGTCCTGAACTTGCTCCTGTTATAAGTGCTTTCATAGTATCACCACCTTACTTTCATTATATATTCTTATTAAAGGTTTGTAAACAGTTGTAAGTGTTATTGACATTTTTTTCTTTTTGATATATTATGAAGGTGTAAACTTTAAGATTGGGGGAGTCAAAATGAGTAAAGATTTTATTGCCATACATTTACCAGAAGAAGAAGAGATGATTTGGTTAGAAGCAGATGCTTCTACTTATGATTATTTTTCAACTAATAGTAAATATAGTGATGAAGTATTTGAAAAAATTTATGATGAGCATGGAATAGATGCTGGGGACGTGTTACCTGAAGAAGTATTCTATGAATTAGAACAAGAAGCTCTAGCAACTACTTATCATAATTATGAGCCTTACCCAGAGGCTTATGAGGAAGAAGTTTCTAAAGAATATACTGGAAAAAGAATTTCATTTACTAGATAGCAAGTTATTACTTGCTATTTTTATATTTGTTTTTTTAACTCATTAACTTCTTTTGTTAAAGCATTTATCATTTTTTGCATCATTATTATTGTTTCTTCATCTGTAGGTTGTGTATTTTGGTTATTCTGAGTTTGTAATTGTAAAAAATATGCATTTGTACATAATACTTGTGCAACTAGCATTAACCAGTTACCTAAAGCATTTTGCTCGTTTGCGTTACTATCATCTATTAGTAAAAAACCTACTATCGCAGCACTTAGAGTATATAGTTTTGGAGAAATATTTGAATAGTCTTTCATATATATTCCCCCTTCATATTATTTTATTTTTGTATAAGAAGAAGTATGAAAATGTTTCATACTTTAATTTAAAAAAAGAAATGCTTATTTTGCATCTCCTTCTACAAGTTCGATTTGAACCATTAAAGCGTCATCGCCTCTACGTTCATTTAATTTTAATATTCTAGTGTATCCACCGTTTCTGCCTGCATATTTAGGCGCTAATTCGTCAAATACTTTTTTAACGGTATCTTTATCATTTTGTAAGAACGCTAATGCTTTTCTTCTAGAAACTAATGAACCGTTTTTACCGTATGTAATCATTTTATCAACAAATTTACGTGCTTCTTTGGCTCTTGTTTCTGTTGTAACGATTTTTTCATTATTGATAATATCTTTAACTAGATTAGCAAGCATGCTTCTTCTATGTTTATTATCGCGTCCTAATTTTCTATAAGCCATAATCTTCCTCCTAACTATTAATCTTCGTCGCGGAATTTAAGTCCCATATCTTTAATTTTGTCGATAACTTCTTTTAAAGATTTTTTACCTAAATTACGTATTTTCATCATTTCTAATTCTGTTTTTTCTGTTAAATCTCCTAAAGTGTTGATGTTTGCTCTTTTAAGGCAATTATATGCTCTTACTGAGAAATCTAAATCATCAATTGAAGTTTCTAATTTTTTAAGTTTACTATCTTCTTGTTTAGCATTCATAATTCCTGTCATATCAGCAATTTCGCTTAGGTTAGTTACAATATTTAAATGTTCAATTAATATTTTTGCACCTAAAGCCATTGCTTCTTCTGGTCTAATAGAGCCATTAGTTTCTACTTCCATGATTAATTTGTCATATGAAGCATCTTGTCCTACACGAGCATTTTCTGTATAGTAGTTGATTCTTTCAATTGGTGAATATAATGCATCAACTGGAATATATCCAATTGTTCCATCTTCGATATGTTTTTTATTTTCAGGTGCTAAAGCAGTACCTCTGCCATTAGCAATAATAATTTCCATATCTAATTTTCCACCTTTTGCAAGTGTAGCAATTACTTTATCAGGGTTAATAATTTCAACATCAGCATCACATTCGATATCTGCTGCTGTCACTTCTCTTTCTTCATGAACTGAAAGTTTTACAACTTTTGTTTCATTAGAATTATTTTTTATTACAACACCTTTTAAGTTTAAGATTATTGCAGTTACATCTTCAACTACTCCATCAATTGTTTGGAATTCATGCATAACACCATCGATTTTAACTGCTACAATAGCACTTCCTGGCATGCTTGATAACATTACTCTTCTTAATGCATTACCTAATGTAATTCCGAAACCTCTTTCTAAAGGTTCTAATTCAAATTTTCCGTAGTTATTATTTTCTACATATTCAGTTATTTTATATTCTGGTTTTTCAAAGTTCATATAAGACTCCCTTCTTTTATCCGCGTGGTCGTTTTGGTGGACGACATCCGTTATGTGGGATTGGTGTGGTATCAGAAATTGAAGTGATTTCTAATCCAGCTGTTTGTAATGAACGAATAGCAGTTTCACGTCCAGAACCTAATCCTTTAGCAAAAACTTCTACTTTTTTCATTCCCATTTCAGCAGCCGCTTTTCCTGCTGCTTCTGCTGCCATACCTGCTGCAAATGGAGTTGATTTTTTACTTCCTTTAAATCCTAATGTTCCAGCAGAGGCCCAACTAATTGCATTTCCTTCTTTATCTGTAAGTGTTACGATTGTGTTGTTGAAAGTTGAATGAATAAATGCTTTACCTTCTGGTACATTCTTTTTAACTTTACGTTTTCTTGCTTTATAAGCCATTTATAATAACCTCCTTCTAGTTTATTATTTTTTCTTATTTGCGATTGTTACAGCTTTACCTTTACGAGTACGTGCATTTCTGCTTGTTCTTTGTCCTCTTACTGGTAATCCTCTTTTATGACGTGTACCTTCATAAGAATTAATTTCCATTTTTGTTTTGATGTTCATGCTTACTTCACGACGTAAGTCACCTTCTGTTAGGTATTTATTAACTTCGTCACGAATTTGCCCTAATTCATCGTTATTTAAATCTCCTGCTTTTTTATTTTTATCTATTTTTGCATCTGTTAAGATTTTATTTGATAAACTTCTTCCGATACCATAGATATAAGTTAAAGCGATTTCGATTCTTTTATTATTTGGTACATCTACACCTTTTATACGTGCCATTCAAACACCTCCTATTAACCTTGTCTTTGTTTATGTCTTGGATTTTGACATATTACAAATATTTTTCCATGTCTTTTTATTACTTTACATTTATCACATATTTTTTTCACTGATGGTCTTACTTTCATAATTTTTACCTCCTATTATTTTCTATAGGTTATTCGCCCGCGTGTTAAATCATATGGTGATAATTCTACTGTTACTTTGTCACCTTGTAAAATACGAATGTGATGTAAGCGCATTTTACCAGAAACGCGAGCTTTAATAACATGTTTGTTTTCAAGTGTGATTACGAATTCTCCTCCTGGAAGAACTTCTGTTACTAATCCTTCTACCTCGATAACATCTTGCTTTGGCTTTCTTTCTTGTACGACTTTTGTTTTATTGTTTTGTCTTGGTTTAGCCATTTTATCACCTCCTGGTTAATATTTCATATCCATCTTTTGTAACAAGTACTGTGTGTTCAAAATGTGCGGATGGTTTATCATCAGCAGTGATTATTGTCCAGTCATCATCCAAAATATAGATATGTCTTGTTCCTAAATTAAGCATTGGTTCTACTGCAATGACCATTCCTTCTTTTAGAACTGGTCCAGTATTTTGTTTTCCAAAGTTTGGAACATCTGGCTGTTCATGAATGTTGGTTCCAACACCATGTCCAACTAATTCTTCTACAACACTTAGTTTGTGTTCTTTTGCATATTTACTAACAGCATAACCGATATCTCCTACTTTAATGCCATCTTTAATTACTGATAGTCCTTGAAATAGTGATTCTTCAGTATGCTTTAATAAATGCTCTTTTTCTTTTGATATTTTTCCAACTGGATATGTCCAAGCAGAATCACCATGGTATCCTTTGTAACATGCTCCAATATCGATGGAAATAATATCGCCTTCTTTTAGTTTTCTGTTACTAGGAATTCCATGTACAACTTCTTCGTTAATTGATGCACATATTGTTCCTGGAAAACCGTCATATCCTTTAAAGGAAGGGGTTGCGCCTCTTTCCCTTATATAATCTTCGGCTAATTTATCTAGTTCTTTTGTTGTAACTCCTGGTTTAATGAAAGGTTTTAAATAATTATGTGTACTACCTGTTATTTCACCAGCAATTCTTAAAAGTTCTATTTCTCTTGGAGACTTAATGGTTATCATAAAGACCTCCTATTACTTGTTTAATTTGCTTGAAGGTTTCTTCCGGCGTTGATCCACTTTTAATATAATGGATATTTCCTTTTCCTTCATAGTATTCTATTAGTGGCATTGTAAGTTCTTCATATGTTTTAAAACGTTTTTGGAATGTTTCTTCTGTATCATCTTCTCTTTTGATTAAAGTAGATGCACAATTATCACATATTCCGCTTTGTTTTGGTTTTATATTTTCCATAAGTTCATTATATACAGCGCCACAATTTGGGCAGGACCTTCTTCCTACCATTCTTTTGATAGCTTCATCTTTATCAATTTGGATGACAAAAACTGGTCCCATTTTTTTGTTTAATTCATTTAATAAGTCTTCATATATTAAGGCTTGTTTTAAATTTCTTGGATATCCATCTAAAACATAACCATTCTCACAATCTTTTTTTATTAATCTTTCTTTTAATAAATTGGTGATTGCTTGGTCATCGATGAAGGTTCCTGTTTTTAATTTACCATTCAACTTTTCATCATGAACATTTCTTAATAAATCACCTGTAGATATATGAGGTATATTATACTCTTTACTTATTTTTTTTGCCTGGGTTCCTTTCCCTGCGGCAGGGGGAGCGATTAATGTTATATTCATTAATGGCTCCTTCTACTTTTATAACTTCTGCTGATTAACCCGTTTTCTAATTGTTTATAACATTCTAATACAACACCAACAACGATGATTAATCCAGTACCACCTAGTGATACATTGGTTGGTAATGTTGAAATCGCTCCAAATATATATGGAAGTCCTGCTATAAGGGCTAAAAATAATGAACCAACAATAGTTATTCTATTTATTACTCTTGTAACATATTCTTCAGTTTCTTCCCCTGGTCTAACTCCTGGAATATATCCACCATTTTTTTGTAAATTTTCTGATAATTCTTTTGGTTTAATTGTAATAAACGTATAGAAATATGAGAATAAAATGATGAATATAATAAATAAGATAAACCCAGTTACTGATGAAAGACTAAGCCATTTGTTTACAAATGCCATCCATGCATCATTTTTTGCAACCTGAGCGATTAGGGCTGGCACTGAAATCAATGCTGATGCGAAGATAACTGGAATTACTCCTGCTGAATTTATTTTAAATGGCATATAAGTTTGTTTAGCATTTTTTGCACTATTAGTTTTATTAGCATATTGTACTGGTATTCTTCTTTCTGCAAGTTGTACATATAATACTCCTAATATTACAGCAACATATACTAGGACAAATAATATAAATGTTATTACACCTAAGAATGTGCTTTGAGTAGTTGTTGTATCAACTAATGCTCCCCATGCTTCTGTGAACATATAAGGTGTTGATGCAAGAATACCTGCCATGATAATCATTGAGATACCATTTCCAAGTCCTTTAGTAGTGATTCTATCACCAACCCAAAGTAGGAATGCTGTTCCTGCGGTTAATACTAATGAAACTTCTAAATAATCCATTACTTCTCCATTTGGCATAAAGGCAAATGAGAACATATAACCTTGAACGAATGCTAAAATGATTCCTAGTATTCTAGTTATTTGATTTATCTTATTTCTACCTGTTTGACCTTGTTTTGCAAGTTCGGTGAAATAAGGTATTATATCCATTTGTAATAATTGCATAACGATTGATGCAGTGATGTAAGGCATTACTCCTAATGCGAAGATTGAGAAGTTTTGCATTGCACCTCCACCCATCATATCTAATAATTGTAAAAATCCAACATTTAAGTTTTCGTTATCTACACCTGGAACAACTATTGCTGTTCCGATTTTAAATAGAAATAGGCAGGCTAAAGTATACCATATTTTCTTCCTTAAGTCTTTATTGGCTGGGTTGAAAATTTGTTTAAATATTTTAAACAATTAGATCACCTCTGCTTTTCCACCTAATTTTTCTATTTCTTCTTTGGCTGTTTTTGAAAATTTATGAGCTTTTACTGTTAATTTTTTCTCTAATTTTCCATCGCCTAGGATTTTAACTCCATCTAACATATTTTTTACTAATCCCATATCTTTTAAGATTTCTGGAGTAACTTCTGCTCCATCTTCGAATTTATTTAAATCATCTAAGTTCATAACTGCATATACTTTTTTAAATCTAGCATTTGAGAAACCTCTTTTTGGTAATCTTCTGAATAATGGTGTTTGACCACCTTCAAATCCAATTCTTACTCCTCCACCAGATCTTGAGTTTTGTCCGTTTTCTCCACGGCCAGCAGTTTTTCCTGTTCCGCTTCCTGGTCCACGGCCTACTCTTTTTCTAGTTTTTGTTGCATATGGATTTGGTTTTACTGTATGTAATTTCATTATAAGATTTCCTCTACTTTCTTACCTCTTAGTTTAGCAATTTGCTCAACTGTTTTTTGTTTCTTAAGTGCATCTAATGTTGCATATGCCATATTTACTTTTGTATTTGAACCTAATGATTTAGATAAGATATCTTTAACTCCAGCAAGTTCTAGGACTGCTCTAACTGGTCCTCCTGCTTTTACTCCGGTACCTTTTGAAGCAGGTTTAAGCATTACTTTACTTGCTCCTCTAATACCGATTGCTTCATGTGGGATAGTATGTTCATCTACTATTGCTACTCGAGTTACGTTTTTAGTTGCAGCAGCAACGGCTTTTTTAATAGCATCTGGTACTTCAGCAGCTTTTCCTGAACCGATTCCTACTTTACCTTTTCTGTCTCCAACGACTACAGTAGCAGCGAAACGTAATTGACGACCACCTTTTGTTACTTTTGTAACACGGCCAATATTTATAACTTCTTCGTCATATAATTTTGGACGAGGTTCTCTTCTTCTAGTTTCCACTATTTTCCCTCCTTTAGAATTCTAATCCGTTTTCGCGAGCAGCATCTGCTAATGCTTTTACACGACCGTGATATAAGTATCCGCCTCTATCGAATACTACTTTTGTTATTTTTGCTTGTTTTGCTCTTTTAGCAATTAATTCTCCGACTTTGGTAGCTGCTTCTACATTTCCACCATGTTCTAGTTTCAATTCTTTATCAATTGAAGAAGCACTTACTAAAGTTTTACCCTCAGCATCATCAATGATTTGAGCGAAGATATTGCTATTAGATCTAAACACGTTTAATCTTGGAGTTTCTGCAGTACCTGATACTTTGCTTCTAACTCTATCGTGTCTAGCCTTACGAACTTGATTACGATTTTCTTTTTTTATCATAATATCTTCTCCTTTACTTTATATTATTAAGCAGCTTTTTTACCAACTTTACGGATAATGTGTTCATCTTTATAACGAATACCTTTTCCTTTATATGGTTCTGGTTTTCTGATTTTTCTTATGTTTGCAGCAAATTCACCAACTAATGCTTTGTCGATTCCTTTAACTGTGATTTCAGTATTACTTGGACAATCTACAGTAATTCCTTCTGGAATTTTTACTTTTACTGGATGTGAATATCCGGCTTTAACTTCTAATTCACTTCCACTTAATGAGAAACGATATCCAACTCCTACTATTTCTAATCCTTTTTCAAAACCTTCTGTTACACCAATAATCATATTATTAATATTTGCATTGGCTGTTCCGTGGAAATTTTTGAATTCATCTGATTTTCTTTCAACTGTTAATTCATTTCCTTCTACTTTTACAGTAATATTTTTGTTTATTTCAGTAGAAAGTTCTCCTTTTGGACCTTTAACTGTAACAATATTACCATCGGTAGTAACTGTAACGTTTTCAGGTAATGAAAGTACTCTGTTTCCAATTCTACTCATTTTACTTTCCTCACTTTCTACCAAATGTAAGCTAATACTTCGCCACCTAGACCTTGGGCTTTTGCATCTTTACCTGTCATTAAACCTTTTGATGTTGACACGATAGCAATTCCTAAACCGTTTAATACTTGTGGCACTTCGTCTGCTTTTGCATAAACTCTTAATCCTGGTTTTGATATTCTCTTTAAACCTGTGATTACACGTTCTTTTTTATCTCCATATTTAAGATTTAAAACGATAGTGTTTTGTACGCTATTTTCTTTTATATTATAGGCACTAATGTAACCTTCTTCTTTTAAAATTCTAGCGATTTCTTCTTTGATTTTTGAAGCGGGTACTTCAACCTCTGTATATCGCATTTGATTAGCATTACGTATTCTTGTAAGCATATCTGCGATTGGATCTGTTACCATTTATATCCTCCCTTCACTCTTACAGATTACCAACTTGATTTTCTAACTCCTGGTATCTGTCCTTTATACGCTAACTCTCTAAAACAAATACGGCAAATTCCATATTTTCTTAGTACTGAATGTGGTCTACCACAAATTTGGCATCTTGTATATTCACGTACTTTATATTTAGGTTTTTTGTTAGCTTTTACTATCATACTTTTTCTAGCCATAAATTCCTCCTAATTTGTTATTTTTTAAATGGCATGCCGAAACCTTTTAGTAAATCTAATGCTTCTTCATTAGTATTAGCAGTTGTAACGAACACGATATCCATTCCGCGAACCTTAACAACGTTATCATATTCTATTTCTGAGAAAATTAATTGTTCTGTAAGACCTAAAGTATAGTTTCCTCTTCCATCAAAGGCTTTTGGATTAATACCTCTAAAGTCTCTTACACGTGGTAATGTAATACTAATTAGTTTGTCTAAAAAGTTATACATGTTTTCGCCTCTTAAAGTTACTTTACAACCGATTGGTTGACCTTCTCTAACCTTGAATCCAGCGATTGCTTTTTTAGCTTTTGTTACTACAGGTTTTTGTCCAGTTATTGCCATTAAGTCTGCTACTGCTGCGTCTAATAATTTTGAATTGCTAGTGGCATCACCAACACCCATATTTATAACAATTTTATCTAATTTAGGTAATTGCATTACATTTTCATAACCATATTTTTCTCTTAAACTAGGTACGATTTCTTTACTATATTTTTCTTGTAGGCGGTTCATTATAATACCCTCCTTTCAGGTTTAGTCAAGTTTTTCATTTGATTTTCTTGACACTCTAATCTTTTTACCATCTTTATTAGTAGTGTGTCCTATTCTTGTTCCTTTTTTGCTTTTAGGATCAATTATCATAACGTTAGACATATGAATAGGTCTTTCGATTTCGATAATTTGTCCTGCTTCTCCACCGTTTGGTTTAACATGCTTATGGGCGATATTAACACCTTCAACGATGACTTTGTCGTCAGCTTTAAGGGTTTTTATAATTTTGCCTTCTTTGCCTTTGTCTTTTCCAGCAATGACAACTACTTTATCTCCTTGTTTTAATTTCATATTATTCCTCCAAACGATTATAGTACTTCTTTAGCAAGTGATACTATTTTCATAAAATCTTTGTCGCGAAGTTCTCTTGCGACTGGTCCGAATACACGAGTTCCAACTGGTGTTTTATCGTCTTTAATAATAATACAAGCATTATCATCAAATTTGATATATGAACCATCGTTTCTTCTTAGACCTTGTTTTGTTCTAACGATAACTGCTTTGACAACTTTTCCTTTGCCAATAGTTCCGTTAGGTGTTGCTTTTTTTACTGTTCCAACAACGATATCTCCGATGTTTCCAGTTTTTACTTTGCTTCCACCCATTACTCCTATTACTAATAGTTCACGAGCACCTGAGTTGTCAGCAACTTTTAAACGAGTTTCTGATTGAACCATTTAACTTTCCTCCTTCATCTATTAGTTATAAGATAACTGCTTTTTCTACTATTTCTACTAAACGGAAATGTTTAGTTTTTGATAGTGGTCTAGTTTCTCTAATTTTTACGGTATCTCCGATTTTTGCTTCATTTTTTTCGTCATGTGCAGCATATTTTTTAGAGTATTTTGCTCTTTTTCCGTAAAGTTTATCTTTTCTATATGTTTCTACTAATACTGTGATAGTTTTATCGTTACCAGCACTTGTAACTTTTCCAATTAATTCTTGTTTTCTATTTTCCATAGTTTCCTCCTAGTCTTGTAACTCACGTTCACGTAAAATTGTTTTCATACGTGCAACGGCCTTTCTAAGTTCGTTTATTCTAGCTGGTTTTTCAAGACTACCTGTGGCTTTACTGAAACGTAAGTTAAATAATTCTTCTTTACATTCAGCGATTTTTGCTTTTAGTTCTTCATCGCTAAGTTCTCTTAGTTCATTACTTTTCATTTACGTCACCACTTTCTCTTTTTACAAATTTACATTTAATTGGAAGTTTGTGCATTGCTAAACGTAATGCTTCTCTAGCAACTTCTTCACTAACGCCAGCTACTTCGAACATAACTTTACCTTTTTTAACTACAGCAACCCATGCTTCTGGAGCACCTTTACCTTTACCTTGACGTGTTTCAAGAGGTTTTTTAGTTAATGATAAGTGTGGGAAAATATTTATCCAAACTTTTCCTCCACGTTTCATGTAACGAGTCATGGCTACACGGGCAGCTTCGATTTGTCTTTGTGTAATCCAAGCGCCTTCTTGTGCTTGTAAACCATACTCTCCAAAGTTAACTTTAGTATTTCCTTTTGCTACACCATCGTATCTTAGACGGTGTGGACGACGATATTTAGTTCTTTTTGGAATTACTGCCATCGTTATTACCTCCCTTGTTTTTCTTTTCAGGAAGGATTTCCCCTTTGTAAATCCATACTTTTACACCGATTTTACCATAAGTTGTATCAGCTTCTTTAGCAGAATAATCTACGTCTGCTCTTAAAGTATGAAGTGGGATTGTTCCTTCAGTATATCCTTCGCTTCTTGCGATTTCTACACCATTTAAACGTCCTGATACTAAAGTTTTAATTCCTTTTGCTCCTGATTTCATTACATTTCTAATTGCTTTCTTTTGAGCAACTCTAAATGATACACGATTTTCGATTTGATGAGCAATATTTTCAGCAACTAGTGCCGCTACCATATTAGGATTTTTAATTTCTTTGATTGAAATGTGAATTTCTTCTTTAACAATCTTAGATAATTCTTTTTTTAGTTTTTCAATTTCATCTCCGCCGTGTCCAATTACAACACCTGGTTTAGCAGTGTTGATGATAACTTCTGTTTTATCAGCGGTTCTTTCTATAAGAATACTTGAAACTGCTGCGTCTTTTAATTTCTTTTCTAAAAATTTACGGATTTTATAATCACTATTTAGGTTTTTAGCGAAATCTTTACCTTCTGCATACCAGTTTGATTCCCAACCTTTATTGATTCCGATTCTAAGTCCGACTGGACTAACTTTTTGACCCATCAGTTTACCTCCTTTGCTTAATTTTTCTCACTTACAACTACTGTAATGTGACTTGTTCTTTTTAAGATAGGATCTGGTCTTCCTTTAGCACCAGCTCTACCTCTTTTCATAGTTCTACCTTCGTTTATATATGCTTCTTTAACATAAAGGTTTTCTTTATTTAATTCTAAATTGTTTTCAGCATTTGCTACTGCTGATACTAAAACCTTACGAATTAATGTTGAAGCTTTATTATTAAGGTTTTCTAATATTGCATCAGCTTCAGCTACGCCCTTACCGCGAATTAAATCGATAACTAAACGAGCTTTTCTAGGTGCGATTCTTACACCTTTTGCGATTGCTTTAGCTTCCATTTATATCATCCTTTCCGGTTTATTTTACTTTTTCTTTTTGTCGTCACCGTGTCCACCAAATTTGCGTGTTGCGGCAAATTCTCCTAATTTATGTCCTACCATATCTTCTGTTACATAAACAGGAATGAAATCTTTACCATTATGAACGGCAAATGTGTGTCCAATAAATTGAGGAAAAATTGTAGAACGGCGTGACCAAGTTTTAATTACTTCTTTTTTTCCAGATTCGTTTAATTCTTCAACCCTTTTTAATAGTCTATCAAAGACATAAGGACCTTTTTTCAAACTTCTAGCCATCTTTAATCAATCCTTTCTTATTTTTTACGACGACGAACAATTAGTTTGTTTGACGCTTTCTTTTTATTACGTGTTTTATATCCAAGAGCTGGTTTACCCCATGGAGTAACTGGTGATTTACGACCGATAGGTGCTCCACCTTCTCCTCCTCCGTGTGGGTGATCATTAGGGTTCATAACTGATCCACGAACTGTAGGTCTAACCCCCATATGTCTTTTTCTACCTGCTTTTCCGATATTAACTAATTCGTAATCAGCATTTCCAACTTCTCCGATTGTTGCGCGGCAAACAGATAATACTTTTCTAACTTCGCCACTTGTTAAACGTAATAATGTATAGTCACCTTCACGTCCTAAGATTTGAACGCTTGCTCCAGCACTTCTTGCCATTTGGCCGCCTTTGCCAGGTTTCATTTCAATATTGTGAACCATAGTTCCTTCTGGAATGTTCTTAAGTGGTAAGCAGTTACCAACTTTGATATCAGCATTTTCTCCACTTTCAATTTTCATTCCAACTTTTAAGTCTTTTGGAGCGATAATGTATCTTTTTTCTCCATCAGCATAATTTATTAAAGCAATGTTAGCACTTCTATTTGGATCGTATTCAATAGATGCTACTGTTCCTACGATACCATCTTTATTTCTTTTGAAATCAATGATACGATATTTTCTCTTAGCACCGCCACCATGGTGTCTAACTGTGATTTTACCTTGGTTATTACGACCACCTTGTTTTTTTATTGTAACAACTAATGATTTTTCTGGAGTTTTTTTTGTAATCTCTTCATTTTGAAGAGTTGTCATTCCACGTCTACCATTAGTCGTTGGTTTATATGTTTTGATCGCCATATATTTCCTCCCTTAAGTCTAGTTAAGTTCGATTGAACTTCCTTCTTTTAATTTAACAATTGCTTTTTTTACTCTATTTGTTTTACCAGCATAACGTCCAACTCTTTTTTTCTTAGGTTTTACGTTAATGGTATTAACACTATCAACTTTTACGTCGAATATTTTTTCAACAGCTTGTTTGATTTGTGTTTTGTTTGCTTTTACGTCTACACTGAATGTAATAACGTTTTGTTGTGCTAATTCAGCACTTTTTTCTGTTACGATTGGAGCTTTTATAACGTCTCTATAATCCATTATGCAAGCACCTCCTCTATTGCTTTAACCGCATCTTCTGTGATTACTAAACAGTCTGAAGCAATTATATCTAATGTACTAATTTCATCTTGTTTAAGTAATACTACATTTGGTATGTTACGTGAACTTAAGATTACATTGTCTGTAAGTTCTTTTACTACGATTAAAATATTTTTTTCTGCTTTGATTGCTTCTAATATATTAAGCATATCTTTTGTTTTATTTGTGTCGATATTCAAATTGTCTAATACAATAATTTCTTTATCTATAACTTTATAAGATAAAGCTGATTTAAGAGCAAGTACTCTTTCTTTCTTATTCATCTTTTTGTTATATTTTCTTGGATGTGGTCCGAATACGATTCCGCCACCTGTCCATTGTGGAGATCTTGTACTTCCTTGTCTAGCATGACCAGTACCTTTTTGTCTCCAAGGCTTTCTTCCGCCTCCACTTACTTCACTACGTGTTTTTGTTTGGTGTGTACCTTGTCTTTGAGAATTTCTTGCTAATGTAATTGCATCATATAATACTGCATCGTTTGGAGTAATTCCCCATACAGTTTCGTTTAAAGTGATGTCTCCTACTTTTTCACCCTTAATATTTAATACAGAATTTTTCATGATTTACCTCCTACTTTTCTTCCTCAGTAGTCTCTGCGGCATTTGCAGGTATTTCTTCAGTAGTTACTTCTGTTTCTTCTACTGTTTCAGTAGTCTCTACATTAGTTCCTTCTACTTTAGGTTCTTCTTTAACCCATGAAATTAATTCAGGTCTTTCATTTACTTTATTAGGGTTTTTAACAGCACTTCTGATAATAACCAACCCTTTTTTAGGACCTGGTATATTACCTTTAACTAAAATTACATTATTTTCAACATCAACAGCAACAACTTCTAAGTTTTGAATTGTTACAGTTAACGTTCCCATATGACCTGGTAATTTTTTACCTTTAAATACACGCATTGGTCTCATTGTTCCCATTGAACCTGGTCTTCTATGATAATGTGAACCATGTCCCATAGGCCCTCTGTGTTGACCATGTCTTTTAATAACTCCTTGGAACCCTTTTCCTTTTGTAGTTCCAGTTACGTCGATTACCTCACCTCTAGTAAAGATATCAGCAGTGATTTCTTGTCCTAAAGTGTAGTCTTCAACATTAACACCTCTAATTTCTTTAAAGAAGCGCTTAGGTGTAGTGTTTGCTTTATTGGTGTGTCCAATTGAAGCTTTTGTCGCTAACTTTTCTCTTTTAGTATCGAAACCAAGTTGGATAGCGTCATAACCATCGTTTGCTTTTGTTTTGATTTGAGTAACTACGTTAGGTGTTACTTCAACAACAGTTACTGGTGTTAATTTTCCATCTTGATCGAATACTTCTGTCATTCCAATTTTACGACCTAAGATTCCTTTCATTTTTCATTCCTCCTATAATTTAATTTGAATATCAACGCCACTTGGAATATCTAGATGTGATAACGCATCTACTGTTTCCTTACTTGGGTTATTGATATCAATAAGTCTTTTGTGTGTTCTTTTTTCGAATTGTTCACGTGAATCTTTGTATTTGTGAACAGCTCTTAAAATTGTTATTTTTTCAACTTCGGTTGGTAGTGGGATTGGTCCACTTACTTCTCCACCAGTTCTTTTTACAGTCTCAACGATTTTTGCACAAGCTTTATCTAAATTCTTGTGTTCAAACGCTTTAAGTCTGATACGAACTTTAGCCTTAGACATATTGTATCCTCCTCTCGCCTATATCTTCAGTATAGACTTGCTCCGTGTAAAAACCCGGGTTTGCTATTTAAATCACTAACAACTTAACCTAGCGTCTCGGCAACCTCACACATCATCGCAGCCACACATTCAAAATTATACATGAAAAGTATATGAAAAGCAAGGCTTTTTTAGAACTTTTTTTGCATTTTCGACATATTTTTGCATAAAGAAAAACTACCAAATTTTCATTAGTAGTTATATTTTTATTAAAAATTGATTGTGAATGGATTATCTTTAGTTCCTATTCCTTTTAAATAAATATCCGATTTTAAATATACGGCTGGGCGTGATTGATATTTTGCTTCTGTACTACCTGTATAAATACAACCTCCATCCCCAGCATTCCAAACAAGATAACGATCATCATTAGGATATGGACTTATAGTAAATTCATTTCCTGTCCAAAGCCAATTATTATTTTTACAAGTTCCAGTAGTATTATTACTACAATGTGAGGCTTTTAATGTATTACAGGAATTACCAGTACTAGTTCTTAATATTTCTGTTATGTTTATTAATCCGACTTTCCCTTTCCACTGGTATAGTTGTTCTTGTGCAATATCGGTTGCTAAGGTTTCTGTATCTGTTGAATTACCTGGTGTTCCTACAGCAAAAATATGAAGTTCTATTGCTTTTTTTGCGGTTTCATTAAGACTATTATAATAATCATTATTTAAATATGTATTTAAACTTGCGTCCACTCTAACTGTTCCTGAAAACATGGATGTGGCCCCTGTTGCTCCGCCATTTGGGGCATATAAGGTAAAGGTACTTGGTGTTCCTACTAAGTTAGATGTGGCTGCCCATGCGTTACAAGTTGGGTAAGTTGTGTTACTACAATATGTACTTGTGGTATTGTTTCTTGTATTATACTCATCCCATGCAATCCCATTTAAATATTCGCTTCTTACAATTTTAAGATTCCCTTTTTCATCTAAACTTAAAATTCGCCAACTTTCTTCATTGAATGTTATGTAATTATTTGGATTAGAACCTTTATAAATATATCTTCCTACTTCTGTGGTATCTACATATAAACCATCACCTGTATTTACAATATATTGTTTCAACTCTATTGGTCTTATTCCTTTTATCATAATATTACCCTTAGCCGCTATATTTAGATTTGTTTGAAACGCTGCATAGCCTGCGGTCATTATGCACAGTAAACTGACTAATGATACTATTATTATTTTTCTTTGTTTTTTTTTTTTTTCTAATCCTTCTCATCAAAGACTCACCTTATTAATATATTAGCATTCAAATGAATGCATGTCAATGCATTTAATTAAATGCGTGAGAAAATTGATATAGAGGTGGTTTCATGTATTTTAAAAGATTAAAAGACTTACGTGAAGATAGTGATCTTTTTCAACAGGACATCGCAAATCTTCTTAAGATTACAAGGCAACAATATAGTTTATACGAAACGGGTAAAAGGGATATTCCTGTTGAACTTTTAATTGTTTTGGCTAACTTTTATAAAACTTCTATTGATTATATTGTAGGAAGACAAAATAAAAAGTAATGCATGTGGTTGTATTACTTTTTATTCTATTTTGATAAGATTTTATATCTTCTTTAAATAATAATTATAAACATACCCTATTTGACCATTATATTCTACTTTAGACCAATCAGTATCAGTGATACCTAATCTTTTTAATTTTGTGTTTGGTGTAATTGATTCTGTTAGAGTATTATTTAATTCAAAGGTAGGGGCTTTTCTAAAATTAGCAAATGTTGTTGTTATTACATAATCGTTTGTTTGTGTAATTTTGATACTTTTGATTACCTTTTCATTTGGATCATTTGTGTCTACTATTCTTTTTATAAATTTAAAGTTTGCGTAGTTTAAATCAACATTCCCTTTTATGCCATCGACTTTTCCTTTACTTGTATATTGTATCATATCATATCTTAAATCTATGTTGTTATCATACTGGGCAAGCCATATTTTATATTTTTCTTTTATTTTTTTGTTCCATATATGTTTAAATGGAAGATTACAACTATAAATCATAGGCGTATAATTATTCTCTTCTATATACTTTAGGAAGGCTTCTGCGTTTTTAGATAATTTGGTATTATTAATGTCTTTTAATCTATATTTGTTAAAGTCTTCTAAGTCAAACGCAACTGGGTAACTTATATATTCTTTATATGGTTTTATTTTGTCTACAACCCATTTGGCTTCTTCCTTGGCTTCTTTTTCGTTTTTTGCTGATGAATAGAAATAAATTCCTACTTGTATATCATTATTAATTGCACCTTTTATATTTTTTTCAAAGTAATCATCTATATAGATTTTTCCATCTTCATAGCCTCTGAATCCAACCCTTATCATAGCAAATTCAACACCGCTTTGTTTTACTTTGGCCCAGTCAATATTCCCCTGATATTTAGATACATCTATACCAAATGTTTTTTGTTCTATATAGTCATATACTATTTCTTGATTTGGGTTTAATGTATGTATTCCTGTTTGCGTTGTTGTGATGGTGTCTAGGCATTTAAAAACTGGTATGCTTAAAACAAAAGTCATACACACTATAGGAATTATTATTAAACTGTTTTTTAATATTTTACTATTCATACTAACACCCTTCTATATTAAATATAAAGGGCTTTTTATGAAAAGACAATGAAAAATTTGTTTTTTTACTTTGGAATAGTCTAAAAGTGTAAAATAAAACTTTTTTGAACTAAAAGATTTTATAAAGCGTTAATATAATAAAAAACACGATTTTATTTCGTGTTTTTCAATTAGCATTTTTATTAAAAGTAAATATGTGTGCACTTTTATATTTACTATAATCATGTGATGGATCCTTTTTTCACTATGAGTATTACTTTAATAAACTGCTTGTTTTTTTGTATATACTTTTTACTAAATTAATTTAGTTTTTTGATATCTAATTCATATTCATAAGAAAGGCCTTTTCTTTGAACATAATTAATATCATGGTGCAGTAAATGTTATATAATCTATTCCATTTACTGTTGAGAAGTCATAAGTAACATTATTAACCTCATATATTGTATGACTTACACCACTAGCATCTGTAATAGTAGCCACTACACTTCCAAAGCCACTTATTTGTGGTGCGTTATTTATATTATTAATGTTATTAATTGCTTCTATTTGCTTGCTTAGGTCTCCTTTTGTAGCCTGAGGATAAGCAAGTGTTATTTTATTTCCTGGTGTTATATCTAACACTCTGAAATATGTATAATTTGGATTTTTAGCATCAGAGTAAATATTTATCATTACGTTTTTACTCTTACCTTGTACTATGTGATAATCAGAAAATTCGGTAAAGGTGCTCTTTCCAACGTTTGTTAGTAAACTTGTACCAATTGGTCCTGGATTATCCACATCGATAAAGGTATTACGTATTTGTTTAAATATTTCATTGCTGTCTGCAGTAACTGCAGGGTATACTACTAAACTACGAAGAAAGTTATTCCAAGCGGTTAAGTAATTTGTTTCTGAATTATCAATCATTTTTGCTTCATCAATACTGGTGAATTTGTTATCTATTGATGTGATTATTGAATCATAGAAATGTAATATTATGAGATTGTTATTAGCATCTACGACCTCTGGTCTAATCTCAACTATGTTTCCATTAAATGCTGCATTAATTTTGCCAGTATATGAATTAATATAATTCATAATTTTATTGATTCCACCATTGGCTTTTAATTTATCAGTACCATATTGATTAAGATACTCTATAAAGATATTGTTCCTATCTACTGGGTTAGCAACAGAAAAGGCAAATTGATAATGCGATTTTTCTGTTGTGTGATAGTCTCTATCCCAAGTATAAGCATATCCTAAGAAATTAATCCCAAAGATATAACTTGGAGTACCGTTATTTTCATTAAAGGCAAAGCCTTTTAATCCTTTTGCTTTTTCTCTAAATACATCATCTTTTATGTCTAAAGTGGTTGAAGCAGGATAATCTACAAACATTGTATTAAAGTATTGTGTTAATATGGTTAATGATTCATTACTAACTTTGCCTTCATAAGTCTGTCTTAATGATTTTATGGCCTTTTGATAAAGTGTCATTTTTTCTTCTACAGGTGGGACTCTATCATCAGTATAGTAATCTGATAATTTTAAAGCGTTTTGATTTTCAAAATATGTAAAGGTTGTATCATCGTTACCTTGATAATTTTGTATTGTTTCTTCTACTTTTAAATCTAAGTGAATGTATTCTTTATCGTTAGCAACATCTGGGTTATCTACAACTGTACATTTTGCTTGAAATGATATGGTATCATCTGAATTTAATGATGTGTACCATACATTATTTTCTGAATTATGTCCATTTGGTGATCTTAGCGATCCTTTTATGATTGAACATTTATTTTGATTGTCTTTTAAAGTAATTTTGTATGTATCTTTTGTATCAGATTTTTCTTTGTTTGGATCTTCGTACATTATTTGATTTCTTTTGAAAGAAATATTATATATAGCATCTAAATATGTAGAAGAACTATCTAATTTTATAGATAAATTATCATTATTACTTAATTCAATACTTTTTAAATGAATATCATAGGAGAAATCTCCTGTTTTAATGTATTTTGCGTGAGATTTTGGTAAATCTACAATTGCAAATACACAAAGCATTATAATTGGAATAATAATAAATTTTTTAATATTTAATTTCATCCAAAACCCCACTTTCTATTTTATTTTTTTTGAATTGCTGAATAGCCTACATTGACTATTTCTTGGTAATTATGTTCAACTTTATAAGAATTATTTTTAAATTTTAATTTTAATTTATATTCTTTATTGTTGTTTTTTGTTGGTCCTACTTCACTTATTAAAGTAAATAGGTTATTTTCAAGTGATAGTTCGGTGTTATCACTCATTGTTGTGTTAAATTTATTACTTCCTATATTTTCTGGAATAGTAACATCATTTAAACTAATTATTTCAAAATCGTTATTAACGATTATATTTAATATTAAATCGGTTGCAACTTCTACTTTTTCAGTATTTACTGTAAATTTATATTCAAGCCTATCATATGGTTTATAACTTGTTAAATTACATAAATTTGGTGATGTTGTAGAGCAAATATCTCCTTTGGTTATTTTGACGTTAAATTGTGCTGGTCTAGCACTATCATTAGTTGCCATAGAGGAAATATATTTTGAGTATGTTACTACGCCTGTTACTATTAACAGGGCTAAAACATATAATATAAGCCATTTAATTAGATTTCCTCTGAATGTTTTACTATGTAGTAATTTACCCATAATATATCTTCCTTTCTTTATCTTTTTTGGTTGTTTATTTTTTTATAATTATTTCTATTTTTTTTATTCTTATAGTTATTGTAATTTTGGTATTTTCTTTTTTTATTTTTATATTTTTTTTGATTATATGATTTTTGTTGTTTTCTTTTTTTATTTGTATTAGTCATACCAACTACTTTTTGTTTGGGAGCATTTTCTTCTAAGCGCTTTTTGACTTCTTGTCTTCTTTGTTCTTCTTTTAATTTTTTAAATTCTTGGAATTCTTCTTGTTCCTTTTGTTTTCTTTGCTCCTCTTTCATTTTCTTAAATTCTGCATAATCTTTTTTATCTTGTTTCTTTTCTAATTTTTCTTTAATTTTTTGTTTTCTTCTAAGCGCTTTTTGCAGTTGTTTTTGTTCTTTTATTTTTTGTCTTTTTGTTTTCTTTTTTTCTCTTTGTTCTTCTAAACTAATTAAATAACTATAAAGTATTCCAATTATTAGAATAAAGATAAGCATTAATGGTTGGCCAATGCATGATAATATTTCACCTAGGTAAGGTATTTTGAATATGTATTTTCCAACTATTTTATCTCTATTTATTGGGTCATCTTTAGAATCATTATTATCACCTTTTGTAATTATTTGGTTTTGATTTATTGATTCTATTCTATGGGTTACAAACGCACCATTGATATCATAAAATGTTACAATATCTTTTTCTTTATAGTTTTTTTCGTTGGTATCAATAACTATTAACTCACCTACATGAATCGTAGGTTCCATTGAGCCAGACACGACTTCAAGTGTCTGATAACCAAAGATTGTTGATAAATCTTTATTTAATATTTTAATGTTTATAAAATTATAAACATTCATTGCTACAACTAATATAATTATTGTAGCGATAATAACCCTAATTATCTTTTTTAATTGTTTCATATTATTTCTCACACATCTTATCTATTTTGTCAAAGTCGTATGAAATAGTTAATGTATAAATATCATTGTTTTTTATTACATAATTTCCTATTTCTGTGTCACCTGTTGAATCTACCCATTTCCATAATAATGAAATTTCTGTTTCTTCACCTTTTTCAAGTCTTATGGAATTTAGGTCCAATGTTTGACTAAAATGATATGATCCATCCACATTTGCTTTTTTGGTAGCATTTGCTTCTTTATTTAATATCCAATATTCATTGGTTTGTTGTCCATTTGGACTGTAGTATAAATAATTAGGATTATTATATCTTTTGATGATATACCCCATATTTAAACAATTGTTTTCAGAAGAACAAATGGTATCTTCTTCAATGTTTAATTTGTTAAGGGTAATTGGACCATTGGTTGTATTTTTTATTCGCATAATATATGAACCTAATGTTCCTGGATAGATAAAGTGTTTTGTATTATCATCTAGAACAAATATATCCACATCTGTAAGATATAACTTACTTGATGTCTGATAGTCTACTGAAGTATCGTTTATGTCATATATGGCATATAAATCAAGATCGTTTTTAACTGTGATTTTTGGATTGATAATTTTGTTGTTATTGGCATCTAACTCTAATTTATATATTGGATTACTTGTTTTAGAATTATCTGCATCATAGCCAATAAATTTATATGATTTACAGTTTGTTTGATCTGTTAGTATATATGCTTCATTATATGGTGATAAATCTAACACTTCATTAGCGAAGTAACTTAGTTCATATTTATCAGCGAATGAATTAAAGAATCCTTGTTTCCCATCTATATTATTAGCGTATAATGTCACGTAATATAGTGGCTCAATATCAAAGTGAATCTCATATGAATCGACTTTGTTAGCATCACTTAAGCCTTTTCGATATCCTGAAACTTTGATTTTGCCATCTTTTAGTGAGTTGTAGGATACTTTAATTGCATATGAAGTTGTTCCACTTTCTAAATTATTATAATCTAGATCAAATGGTCCTTCTAATATGATATAGGACTGTCCATCAGTAATAGTAAGTTTGGTATCTCCATTAGAAGATATAGATTTTGTAATATTAGCATCTGTTATTACGCCATCTAGAATATTACTATTAATAATAATATTTTTATAATTATTAGGACTATCTGCCCTATATCCAACTTTATAATTTCTACTTGATGTTATATAAAAGTCTTTTATATTTTCAGTAGTTTCTTTGTTTACTGTTATGTTGTAAGACTTTTTAACACCGTCTTTTGAAGTTACAAGTACTGTAATTGTATTTGTTCCTTCTTTTAAATTTGTATTACCTATAATAGTTACTTTTGAGTTTGGATCTTCTGGGAGTGCTTCTACTATTAGGTCTTCTATATTATTTGGAATATTACTGTTTAATGTATAATTATAGGTGTTTTTATCAAATGCTGGTCTAATCTTATAATCTTTGACTTCTAAACTTGCTAAATTTGCATTAGTTTGTTTTTTATCAGGCGCTAATCTATTTACGGCTATTAAGTATGTATTAGTATCGCCACTTTCGGCGGTTACTTTAATGGTTACAAGGTTGTTGCCTACTTTAAAGTTGTTATTGCCTGTTATTGTTACTAAAGAACCACTATAGTTTGCTAATGCATCTATATTTAAACTTGTTACTTCATTTGGTACTGTTACTGTATATTTAAAAATTTCTGGTTTAAATAGTGGAGTTGGAGCATATCCACCTAGTCCTAATGATTTTAATAGGGCATCTGTCGATAATGAATCTATATTGTTCTTTTTATTTATTTTTACAGTATAGGTTTTTTCTTTACCATCTTCCGCTTTAACTTTAATTTGTATTTCTGTACTATTATTTGGTAAGTTTATGTTACCTAAGCCTGATAAAATTTGTGCTTTATCGGATACTGTTGTTCCACTTAAATTAACACTTTTGGTCCCTATTGGAACTACTACTACGTATTCTGTAATATCTGGATTGAAAGTAGGGGCTATTTTATATTTCCCATTATCTACTTTTAAACTACTTAATCTTGCATCACTAGATTTTTTTATATCAGAAGTGTCTTTATCTGATGGTTTTACTTTGTTAGTAGTTGTTGGTTTATTATTTTTGTGAGGCTTATTTGTTTTTTTATTTGGAGTAGTTATGTAAGAAGGCTTACTACTTCCATTTTTTACTTCAACTTTTGTTTTGGCTATATATTTATAACCGTTGGCCTTTGATGAAAGGGTTAGGGTAAAATGACCTCGTTGTTTTGGTTTTATTAAAACATATCCGTCTTTTACTTCGCATGTAGCAATTTTTGAATTTGATGTTTTACAACTATATTTTTTTGGTTTGAAACCTTTTGCGGTATAACTTAATTTATAGTCTCCATCTTCAAGATAAATTATTATTCCTTTTTTATAATCGATTAAATCAAATTTTAAGTTATCATTTTGATTTATTTTAAAGTCATTTATATTATCATGTATATCGATTTCATCTTCTTTATTTATTTTACCTATGTGACCAAAATGTTTTATTACTGTACAACTTGTTAATAAAAGAAATATTATTATAAGAATAATTATAATTTTTATTATTATTTTTCTTTTACTTGAATCGTTTGAGTTTTTTTCTTCTTTTACCATAATTCCCCTCCCCTCTTGGGTATATGTTTAGCTTCCTACTAAACCTACTAATGTTAATAGGCTTAGTAGGAAGTTAAAAACTTCCTTATATTTAAACTGAAATAATGATTAATCGATTTGTTCAGCTGTGATTGTTAAGTTGATTTTAGCCCATGCTGGAGTAGCAGCATTTCCTAATTCTGTGTCTTCTTCATCATCACCATCGAAAGCCCATTTCCAGTATAAAGTTTCATTTCCAAATTCTGTATTTGCATTAACAGCAGTATATTTAGTGTTTAATTCAGCAATTACATCAGTAAGTGATTTGTAAGTTGTACCATCTAAACTAAATACTAATTTACCATCTAATGTACTATCAATTTCAGAATTGTCTTCAAATTTAATACTATATTTAACTTCTGGAGTAACTTTTCCTGTAGTTTCATTAGTTAATTTGAATGTATATTGATATGCAGTACCTGGAGCAATTACTCTATCAGTATTACTTGAAGTTACTGTTCCATCATAACTGTCTTGGAATAAATCCATAGTTACTGCAGTATCTCCACCAAATGAGAATCCCCATTTAGCAACTCTTGCTTGGTCTGTAAAGTCGTTACTTGATGTATATTTAGCATAAGTACCTGCTACTGAACCAGTAGATAAAATTACAGTCAAAACTAATACTGCTAAAATTGAAATCTTCTTAGTCATTGTTTCACCTCCTTAAATATACTTTTAATTTCCTTAGG
>JAAWSW010000098.1 GCA_022801735.1 Bacilli bacterium
AGTATATGAGAAGAAGAAAAAGAAAGAAACAAAGGAAAATAATTTTGGCATCAACAGTAGTTTTATTATGTATAATGTCAGCAGGCTATGCCGCCTTTCAAACGAACTTAAATATAAGCGCAAAAGGAAACATCGTAGAAAAATCACGAACTATAAAAAGTTATACTAGACAAAGCAATGAAGATTTCCATTCTGACTATTATAGATCTAAAATCGTTACAGCAAATTTTAGAAAAACAACAGAGGTTCCAGAACACGCTGTAGATAGTTGGGATGTATCAGAAAAAAAAGATGGTGGAGTTATAGCATGGGTTGTCAAAAATAATACTGAAGGCTACTATGATTTATTTATAGGTGCTAAAGATGGAGTAATTGCTAATGAAAACAGTAACTTTCTATTTTACAATTTTCAATCACTATGGAGAGTAAGTTTTGATGGTAACTTTAATACAGAAAATACAACTTCAATGATGTATATGTTTGCTGGTGGAAATAATATGCCATCTTTAGATTTAAGTACTATTAATACAAAAAACGTAACTACAATGTATGCTATGTTTAGTTCTTGGAATGACGACCTTAAAACATTTGGTAATCATAAACTAACAGAAATAACCTTTGGTAATAACTTTTACACAAATAATGTTACTGATATGGGAGATATGTTTAGTGGACAACCATTAAAAACTTTAGATTTAAGTAAATTTGATACAAGTAAAGTAACAAATATGTTTCATATGTTTAACAGAACAGACTTAACCGAATTGAATTTGTGTTCATTCAATACAAAAAATGTAACAAATATGAAAGAAATGCTTATGAATATGGAAAAATTAACTAAAGTAAAAGTAGGACCTAATTGGGTAGTTCCTAGCGAACATATCCAAAATTTATTTGCTGGAAGTAATATCTCATCAGTAACAACCGGGGAATGTTAAAAATAAAGAAAAAACAATTTGACAATAATATTATTTTATGTTAATATATGCCCTGTTAAAGGGGGATTTTACTATGTATGAGGAGAATCAAAGTACTTTTAAATTTAAAGGTATCATATTAAAAATACTATTAATACTTATATTAACATTTATAATTATATGGCTTTTTCCAACAAAAGACTATGTAAGTAACTTAATTAATCAAAAATTAGGAACAAGTACAGAGCAAGTATTTAATAATAATGTAAATACTATGAAAAATGCAGCATTATCTTATTATACAGGTTCTAGATTACCACAAAAAAATGGTGATACAGCAAAACTTACATTAAAAGAAATGCTTGATGAAAATCTATTAATTGAATTTACTGATAGTAAAGGAAAAAAATGTAATACAAAAGAATCATATGTGGAAATCACAAAAAATAAAGAAGATTATAAAATGAAAGTAAACTTAGTTTGTTCAGATAAAGAAGCGTATATAGTAAGTTATATAGGTTTATACGATTACTGTGCAGATGGAGTTTGCGAAAAAAAAAAATTAACTGAAACAGAAGATTCAAAGGAACCACAACCAACTGCAAATGAATGTAAATTTGTAAAAACAAGTGGTGGATATTATACAAACTATAGTCATTGGTCAAATTGGACACCAAATAAAATAAATAAAACAAATACTAGAGATGTTCAAACCAAAACTGAAAAAGTACAAACTGGTACTACAACAGTGAAAACAGGAACTACTACAAGTAAATCAAATCCAAAGAAAATTACATATAGTAATGGAGCAGTAGTATATGAATGTTCAAGCCAATATGATAACGCAGGAAGATATACATCGCCAAAGTATTGTATAAAAACTACTGACAAATATGAACAAAAAGCAGTTTATAAAATGCAAACATATTACCGTTATCGTGACCGTAAATATGTAAGTGGAACCACTGACTATAAATGGGATAGTTGTGATAATACAGAATTAACAAAAAAAGGATATATAAAAACAGGGGAAACAAGATAATACACCATAAGGTGTATTTTTTTGTAAACCACATAAAAAACATCATATTTCGTTTGACATTTATTTTTCTATTATGTTATTATTGATATAGTAGGAAAATAGACGGAGGCGAGCAACTTATGGTAGAAAAATATGTTTTCGAATATGAAAATGAGAACGAATTTAAAAAGTTAGAAAGCGCATTAAAAAAATACAACATGCTAGCATATAAAAAATTATATTTCGAATATTATCCAGCACTTAAAGCAGGTTCATTAGTAGGAGAAAAAACAAAAACAGAAGAGGGACAAGACTATTACGAAGTTATACTACCAACAGATGCTTTATTTTCAAAAGTTCACGGTGACGCTAAACTTCATTATAAAGTAAATTCCGAAACTAAAATAATTACGATTATCACTTTAAGTCCAGAAGATATTTTCACAGAAGGACATCAATCAGAATTAGTTACATATAAAGGCGTTATGGTATCAAAACAACATTCAGATAAAGATTTGTTTAAAATAAATCTATTAAATATGATACAAAAATAAGCACTTAGATTTTAATTATACTCTAAGTGTTTTTATTTGTCCCTAAGGATGCTCTAACAAAATTATTATAAATTTTATAATAATTTTAATTTTATTATTGCATAAAATATTGTAATATGATATTATATAAAAGTCAGATGTAATGGACCCTTAGCTCAGTTGGTTAGAGCATCCGGCTCATAACCGGACGGTCGATGGTTCGAGTCCATCA
>JAAWSW010000099.1 GCA_022801735.1 Bacilli bacterium
AATATTAAATTTCCTATTAATATTAAAATTGTAATTATTAATCCTAATTTCAAGCCTTCTAGATATCCTCTTTTATTAGCGTCTTTTCCTAAAATAAATCCACCTAAAGCAAGAGAAAATATTGGAATAATTACTTTGAATACCATCATTATTTTGTTACTAATAATTCCAAAATAATTTAGGCAGGTGAATATAAATGTTAGTATTAACATACTACCAATTGTAAATAAAAAGGCTTTTAGTAATTTTTTTAAGTATTTCATAAATACCTCCTAGTTAAATTTATTCTTGATAGACAAAAATATGATTTTCATTACTTGAAAAAGGTTATTTCTTATGGTATACTTATTTTAATTATAGTAAAGAGGGAAAGACATGAAAAGAGATCAAAAAAGGATTAGAAACAAAAGAATAAAAACTACTTTATTAGTAATATGTACAGTATTTATTGTTACTCTATATGCGGTATTTGCCCAGCCACTTGCTTATAATATGGCTATTAAAATAGTACATAAAATTACAGATATTGTTAAACCAGGGGATAACAATTCTGATTCTGATGATAAAGATAATATATCTAATAATACTGAAAATAAGGATAATGGTTCCAAGGATAATTCTAATGGTGGAATTTTTGGAAATATTGAACCATCAAATCCTAATAATAATGCTAAATGGAATATTTCTTTTACTAAGGTAATTAAAACCGAAGTTAGAGGTAGTGCTAAAGAGATTTCTAGAGTTTCCTATAATGATTTAAGTGCTTCTTTTAATGTTCTTTTACCAAAGCCTTCAGATTCTATTAGTTATGAATTTACAATTAGTAATAAAGGTACTTTAGATGCTAAATTGGATACAATTAGTGTTACTCCTGAAAATCAAGAAACAGATGCAATTTTATATGAAACTTCTGGTGTTGAAGTCGGTGACGTGTTAAATGCGGGAGAAAGTACAACTTTAATTGTTACAGTTTCTTATAATCCTAAAAATGAAGATATAGAGCCAGAAGGGAAGGCGGCCAAAATTTATATTAATTATTCACAAAAATAGTCTTTAGGCTATTTTTTTAATGCTTTTCTAACATGAATATATTGATGAATGGTAACAACTATCATATTGAGTGCACTACTCCAAACTAGTCCCCATAAACCGATATGCATATTGCAGAATATGAATAAACTGATTGTTCTAATTATTGTCCCTATCAATGTTCCATTCATGGCTTCTTTGGCTTTTCCCATTGCTTGTAAGGCGGCAGTTAAAGGGGCTTGGATATAGTGAAATAAACAAATAGGGGCTAGAATTTTTATGTATTCTATTCCTTCTTTAGTATTGTAAATGAATTGCATTGGTATTTCAGGAACTATTTCAAAGATAATTGTTGCAGGAATACCGATTAATAATGAAATAAAGATTGCTAGTTTTACTTTTTTATAACTGTTTTTATATAATCCTATACTATATGCTTTACTGATGTTTGGGATTAATGCTTGACTTATAGCCATTGTAAAGAATGATGGTAGTAATATTAAAGGCATAATAAAACCATTGATAATTCCATATTCGTTGACTATGAAGTTATTGCTGTATCCGCATTTTATAAGGCAATAGGTAAGGATAATGGGTTCTAGGAAGAAGCCAATAGAGCCTATTATTCTACTCATCGTTGTGGGTATTCCGATTCCGAATACTTCTTTGATATTACTTTTGTCTGGTGTCAAATCTTTTTTTGATATTTTAAAGTTTTTTGGTAAAAAGAAGAATAGAACTAGTATAGAAGTTAATTCACTAATAACGTTAGTTAAAACAACAAATGCTACTGCAAATTCTATTCCAAATTTAATAAAGATTGGTATTCCAACTAGTAATGCAATTAATCTTATTACATCTTCTGTGACGTTTGAAATGACATGAGGAACCATATTTTGTTTGCCAAAAAAGTATCCTCTTAGGATGCTAGAAATACTAATAAATGGTAAAACAAAACCTATACATATAAGGGCATAATAACTTCTTGGTTCGTTTAAAAGGTTATTGCTTATATAGTTACCAAATAGAAATAATAATAGTAGTATTACTATGTTTATGGTGAGTGATATTGGTAAAATTGAAAAGACTAAATTTTTATTATTTTTAGTGTCCTCAGCAACTAATTTACTAATGGCTACAGGAAACCCTAAGCTTGCTATTGCCATTAGTAAGGTGAAAGTGGGAGATATTAGCATATAAATTCCCATGCCTTCAGTGCCAATTAAACGGGCTAAAATTATTTTAATGAACATGCTGACAATTTTTGTTATGAAACCACCAATTATTAATATGATTGTAGATTTTATAAATAAATTTCCTTTTATTTTTATCATATTAGATTATATGTAATATGATATTTTTTTATTAGTGGTTGGAATGTATTATATTTTTTATACCAAAATGCCAAATCTGTAATAAAAAAAGTGCCAAAAAGGGAATTTGGTAAATTACAAGAAAAAAGAAGGAATTGGGTAGGCCAGCGCAGTAGGATATATATGAGGGTAAAGAATACCTATAAGGAATTTCAAAAAAATAA
>JAAWSW010000100.1 GCA_022801735.1 Bacilli bacterium
TTCTACCATTATACCCCCCCCCCCCCCTACTTTGTCAATGATTTAACCATTTAAATTGCAAAAAATCCCTTTTTTATATTTTCCCACAAAAAAACGTGTTAATTATCCACGTTTTTATGTAACGAACTATTTATCCCCCCACTAATTACATCTGATATTTTTTCAACTATAAAATCTTCTTCTTTTGGGGTTACCATTAAATTATATCCTATTGGATTTAATATTTCGTATATTAAGGATTTTATTTCATTATCTTTTAGTGATCCCACTATTCCAAATAAGTTCTTTTTATCATTGTCTAAAAGATTGACATCTTTTTTTAAGTAATTTACTCCAAATTTTAGTTTCTGAGCAGGGTTATTGATGTTTTCTTTATTATAAGCGAAATGTTTATACATATAATTAATGGTATCACTTACTATTGAAGCAGCATCTACTACTGTTGGAATTCCTATAGCAATTACTGGTACACCGATTGTATCTTCGCTTATTTCTTTTCTTTTGTTTCCTACTCCACTTCCAGGATTTATTCCTGCATTTGTCATTTGGATAGTTTTATTTACTCTTTCGATTGAACTACTGGCTAGTGCGTCTACAGTTATAACAAAATCTGGTTTTACAGTATCTACTATACCTTTTATTAAATCGCTAGTTTCTATTCCTGTTTCTCCCATAACGCCTGGAGATATTGCCCATACTCTTCTAAATCCTTCTTCCAACTGTCCATAAACATATAAATGATTGGTTACTATTGTTTTGGAAATAACTTCTGGTCCAACTGCATCAGGTGCGACTTTTTCGTTTCCAAGTCCAATAACTAAACATGTACTATTATCATTTATTTTTATTACTTTTAACATTTTTTTTAGTTCTTCTGTTAAAAGTGTTTTTATTTTTTGACTATTGTCATAATCTGTAATATCAGGAAATTCTATTGTTATATATCTTCCTGGTCTTTTTCCGATTTCTTCACCTGCTTTTTTATCTAATGAAATATCAGTTATTTTGATATCATCTATTACTCTGGAAGTTGTTTGTGGTTCAATTTGTTCGATGGCTAAATCGGTATGTACTTCATATTTATTTAAATCTATTTCATGACTCATTTTATCACCCATTAACTATTTTTACCAAAAAATCTTATTTTTATTGCTTTTTTAGCAAATTTTTGTTAAAATGAATTTACGAGTGGCTTGGAGGTGAAATTATGGCCAATATGAAAAATGCGAAAAAAAGAGTTTTAGTTAATGCTAAAAAGAATATCCGTAACAACAATTATCTTGCGAGCATGAAAACTGCTATTAAAAATGTTGAAAGAGCAGTTGTAGCTAAAGACAAAAGCAAAGCTGAAGATGCTTTAAAGGTTGCAATTAAGAGAATCGATAAAGCAACTGGGGCTAATGTAGTGGCTAAAAATAAATGTGCCCGTGAAAAGTCAAGACTAACTAAAAAAGTAAATCAAATGAATTAATTTGATTTTTTTTATGAAAAAAGATTAATGATAAACATTAATCTTTTTATTATTTACAAGTAAATCCTTGTTTTTCTAATTCTTTTTGTGCTGATGCTTTTGATTGTTTTGTAGTTGTACTAAAACCAAATAAGTTTTTAGCATCTGCTTCTTTCATTTTTGTTGTATCTACTTTAACGTCAACACTAACACTTGAATCTTTAGATGAAGTTTTTACTTCTACACCTTCTTTATCTTGGTAAGATTGAAATTGTGTTTCTAAAGCTTTTACCATTTGATCTTTATAATTTTTGTATTGATCTTTTAATTCCATTGTAACTGTCATATCAACTGTAGTAGTTTTATTTCCTTCAAATGTTGCATCCATTTTTGTGATTGTTTTTCCTGTTGCTGCATCATCTTCTTTTGTACAACTAAGTTGTTCTGTTCCTCCACAACCAGTAAGCATTGCTGTCCCTAAAAATATGCTTCCTAAAATTAAAAATCTTTTCATTATAAAATCCTCCTTCTAATTTAATTATAGTCCTTTTATTAAAAGTAATCAACAAAATATGTGAAAATTGTAAAAAATTATGTGAATAAATTAATGTAAAGAATGCACCAAGTAATGCTAAGAACATTGCTAGTCCTATATATCTAGCAAACCATGTCCCCATTATTTCAACACCATGAGGAGATAATCCAAATACTTCTCCAAGTTTAATACCTAAATTTTTAATAACAACATATGATACATTTGCCATTCTTACATCAGGATTTGAAAGAACTTCTTGCCAATTTGTAAATAAACCAACCATTAATATAGCTAAAGAGTATCCTACACCAATAACAATTGCTGATATTTTAATTCCCTTTGGAAAAGTTTTATTAGCATTTTCAGTTTGATCAACTAGACCTCCAACTGCTTCTAATCCACCATATGCAAAAATTGCAAAAACTAAAAATCCTAATACAGCTAAAACTGTCCCATATGCTGGATTTGGAGAATGTGCAAATTCTGATAAATTTAATGGTTTGTAGTGCGTGTGGCGGATGGTGTTCCTGGACGACTCTACTGCGTCCATTATTAAAAGATATAAAGA
>JAAWSW010000101.1 GCA_022801735.1 Bacilli bacterium
ATTTAATTAGTAAGGTTATCGATATAGATGGAACTAGTGTATGTTATGAGTATTATGATCAAAAACCTTATAGATTAAAATCTGTCGTTGAATATGGAATGAACAATCATAAGGGTGCTTCATTCAAATTAGAATATGGACACAAATCAACAACGATAATTGATAATAAGGATAGAGCAACTGTAATTAGTTATAATGATTATGCCAACCCCGTTAGTGCTAGCAATTTAAAAAGCAAAGATGATATTTCTAATGCATATGGAACTGATTATAATTATGGTGAGTGGGAAGAATATAAGAATAAATTAATTTCAAATAAAATCCCTGTAAAGCATGTTAATAATTTCTTAAAAAATACTAGTTTTGAGAGTGATACCATTCTTTTTTCTTCAACTGAAAATGTTGTACTTTCAATTTCTAATGAGTGTTCATATAGTGGATCAAAAAGTTTAAAAATCGTTAACACTAGTGAAACAGGTAAAGTTTTTCAAACTATAACTGTTGATAAGGGGAATAATTATACATTTAGTGCATTTGTTAAAAATAATAACCCTTTGAAATTCAAATTAAGTTATACTAATGAAGATGGTGTAGCGGTAGAAAAAGAAGGAGAAATAATTAACATTGATGAAGATTTTAATCGTTATGATGTTACAATGTTTTATCCCAAAGATGCTATTAGTGATTTATGTATTAATTTTGAAATGCTCGCTCCTGGAGTTACCTATATCGACAACGTTCAATTAGAGGAAGGAGAAGTTGCTAATCATTTTAACTATATAGAAAATTCTGATTTTAGAATGGGTCTTGGTGATTTAAATTATGATAGTAATGACAACGATATGAGTCACTTTGAAGTGGTTACTTTATCAGACGGCAAAAGTAAAGCATTAAAAATAAATATGGATCCTGAATATGACACGTATATATCAAAAGAATTTAAAGTTAGTGGTCAAGCAGGTGATGAATACAATATTTCATTCTGGTATAAGAATAAAGGAATTATTCCAGCCAATGATGGACCACTTAATGGTAGTGCTGTATGGCTTCGTGCAGTCTATACTGACCCAGATGATTGGCATACTCAGCATTGTGTACCAATAAACCATTTAAATCCAAGTGAAGATGAATGGCAATATTTTTCTGCCTCTTATACTACTGAGTCAGCATATGATGGTTTTGTAATTGATTTTGGGCAATCAGGTGATGCTAATGAATTATATATTACAAATTTATCCTTATTTAAAAGCGTTGGTTCAAGCGGATATGATTATGATATAAAAGGTAATTTAACTTCTGTAATAGGTACAAATAAAGAAACTAATAATTTTGTGTATGATGTTAATAATCAATTAGTTAAATCAATAAATCCAAAAGGTAAAAAACTAATGTATGAATATGACAATGATATACAGGGTAGATTGCTTAGAAATATTTCTGAAATGGGTATTTGCAATGAAATGAAATATGATTCAAGGGATAATTGTACATTGAGTAGAATAAATAAAAAAGGAATCACTAATACAATCACAGATGATTTATATAAAATTAGAAATAAAGGAACTAGTTTATATTTAAGAAATATAGTAAACTCAATTCAATTAAAAGATAACTGTCAGTGTCACGATTTATGGAAGTTAGAAAAGGTTGAAGATTATTATAAAATTAGTCATTCCATTGTACCAAATAAATATTTTACAGTTCAAAACAATAAATTAATATTATCTCCATTTAATGGTGATAATTCATTATTTACTTTACTAGAAAATTCTAATGGTAGTTATTCGATTCAATTAAAAGAAACATCTGAATATATTAAAAATAATAATAATGAATTAATAGCAACTGCCTATGTATATGATAATCCTGCTTTTGAATTTTATTTTGAGCCAAATGATGAACAACATTTTATGGAAACAAATTATGAATTTACAGAGGACGGTAGATTTATCAAAAGTGTAACTGATACAAATCTTAATAAACTTACTTACGATATAGATAGTGTGACTGGCTTGACACGTAGTACAACTAATTCCAAAAATCAGACATCAGTTTATCAATATGATGATAAACATAGATTATTATCTATTAAAGTTAATGATGATAGACAAGTAATTTATACTTATAATGATTATAATTTATTAGATAAAATAAAATTTGGAACAAAGGAATATAATTTTACCTATGATGATTTTATGAATAATAAAACACTTAGAATCAATAATGACATAACATTGTTAACAAATAATTACGAAGATAATAATGGCAATTTATTATCATCTATATATGGTAACAATCATGCTATTGGTTATGATTATGACGAGTTTGACAGAATCAAAAAAATTAACAGAATGGATAATATATATCAATTTAAATATGGTAATAATGGTGATTTATTAAAAGTCATAGATAATAGCCATGCAATTAAGTTTTCATATGATTTAGGAAAAAGGTTGACAGAATATAGAACTGATAGATTTCATTTTAAAAACACTTCATGCTGTTAAAGAAAATG
>JAAWSW010000006.1 GCA_022801735.1 Bacilli bacterium
GATTGTAATATATTTATTCAATATACAATAGCAGATGGTTGGTATTTTGGAATACAAGACAAAGATATCAAATCAATAGTTACAAAAGAACAATTTGCACAAATGGAATATAAGGTGGTGGAATAGTATGTTAAAAATAAAAGATAATGATACATTGCAAAAAATGGTAGAAGATTATGATTTAGAAAAACGAAAAGATGTTATTACCAACGAGGATAGATATTTTTCTATATGTGCATTAGAAATAGATACTTGGAATGAAAATTGTATAGGTCCTTATCATGCTGGTTTTAGTAGTTGTGATTTAGATATAATTCATATTTGGACAAAGGAAGGATTATTAGAACATGTTGAAGATTAAAGATAATGTAGATTTGAAAGAAATTGAGAAATTTGGGTTTAAACAAACTAATACTTATCTAACGTTGTTGTTGTATTATCCTAATGGAAATAGTGGAAATTGTAGATATTTTTCTTCAATTAAATTAGATAAAGAAACAAGAAAGATTGAATTTAATTTAGAAAATATGTCATGTTGGTGTAATGATTTAGAACAATTAGATTTAGATTTTGAAAATATACAATATTCATATGAAACATTTAAAAAAGTAATTGATGACCTAATAAAAGCAGATTTAGTAGAGAAAGTAGAGGATTAATATATGGATTTATGGATTAGAAGTCAAGATAAACGAATGTTATGTAAACCACAGTATATTGAACTTTATGGTGATAATGAAGTACATTTTGGTGATGTGAATATAGGTTATAGATGTGTTGCAACCTATAAATCCAAAGAAAGAGCATTAGAAGTATTAGATGAAATAGATAATGTAAAATATCAAAAAACTTTCGCAACCTTTATGCCTGAAATATTTTTACAAGCATTAAATGATGTGCCAAAAGATGCTAAAGAAAAATCACTAAAATTATTAAATACTTATGAAATGCCAAAAGAATAGGAGTGGTAATTATGACTGCAAAAGAGATGCTTAAAGAGTTAGGATATATTCAAGATAAAGAACCACGTTTTAATTCAATAATAAGTTATACACAATATTGTAGTGATGGTTGTTGCAGAATTAATGATTTAGTATTTTATAAAAATGGATTTGAGTGTGATGAGTGTTTTATAACATTAGAATTATTTAAAGCCATAAATAAACAAGTAGAAGAATTAGGGTGGTTAGATGAATAAAGAAACTATTAATGAATTAGAAAGACTTGATAAAGAACAATTAGATAAAGTCCTTGATTATGCTTATTTACTTGATGAACATCTTTATTTCAAAAGAGAGGCTATAAGATTAAGCAAAGAAAAAGAAGAACTAAAGCAAGCACTAATTGATATAAGAGAAATGTGTAATAAATGGATTTATGGAAATGAAGATTTTTGTATTAAGACAAATGAAGATATTTTACAAATAATAGATAAAGTTTTAGGAGGTAGTGATGAATAAATATATTAATTCAAAAGAAGAATTATATGACAACTGTGAAAATATGGAAGAATTTTATGATAAATACTATGTTCCATTATTAGAAGAACTTTATCATTCAGAAGAAAAATTCAGAGTAAGAAGTAGAGCATATAATCATATTTTGCTAGAAAATACACAATTAACCGAAGAAAAAGAAGAACTAATAAAGTATTTAGAAGAACAAATAGAGAATGAAAAGAAAGTACAAAAATTCTTATACGAAAATGAAAATACAAAATTAGTTGAAAAAGCAAAAGTTAATCGTGCAATATGTGTTTATCAAGAAATATTAGACAAAGTAAGGGGTGAATAAATAATGTTAATAGGAAAATATGTAAAAACTTATGATGGGCATTGTGGGAAAGTTATAAAACATTTTAAACCAACTGGAAGAAGTATGACAGTTCATATTCAAGAAGCAGATGGTCGTATCTGGTATTGTCCAGAAAGCGATATTGTGGAGGTAAAAAATGATTAGTTATTATGAATTATTAACATTAATAAAAGAAGGTAAACAGCCTGATAAGGTTAAGTATAATGGCTATATATATTATTACGATGACGTTCAATTCATATCTTATATCAAAGAAGTAACTTTATTAGAACAGTTTGCAGATTATGGAATGTTTGATAAAAACATAGAAATAATAGAAGAAAAACCAAAGGAAATAGAAAAAATAGAAATAAATGGAGAATATTATCTTCCATCTAAAGAATTGTGTGATGATTATGAATTCAAAAAATTTGTATTAGATGATTTACAAGTTAGAAATAAAACGATAGAGGAAATAAGAAAAGCAGTAAATTATTTATTAAAGGAGAGCAAGCATGAGTAAAGAAAGATTAGGAATAGTTTTAGTAATAACAATAGTAATATCATTTTTATATTTAATAATAAGTTTTATGTATGATTTTTATAAAGATTATCAATGCGGCACAATGCCGTTTGATGAAATGAAACTAGACAGTAGTTGTGCAAAATATTGGAAAGATAAGGTAGGTAGTAATGGATAAAGAAAACATATTAAATATAACAGGCAACTTTATATCAACTGAATTAGATTTTATAGAAAAATGTAATAAAGAAAAGGAAGATTTACAACAAAGAATAAATGATGCAATAGATTATATTAATTTTTTAGTTATTTTTAACCAAATAATAAATGGAAAGTTTAATAAAACTATTTGGGGTGAAGAATTGTTAGAAATATTAAAAGGAGAATAAAAAATGAAAGATAATTTAATGTTTGGTATAGGAATGTTTGCTATGTTTGGAATAATAGTAGGCGTTATAGCATTAGGTATGTGGGGATTTCCTAAATATAATGTATGGAAAAATCAATTAAAGGGAGAAGCACAATTAAAAGAAGCAGAGTATAGTAAACAGGTCCAAATAGAAGAGGCAAAAGCAAATTTAGAAGCCGAAAAATTAAACGCAAAAGCAGAAGTTGAAAGAGCCAAAGGTATGGCTGAAGCAATGGAAATTGAAGGCGGAAAACTTACTGATGAATATGTTAAATATTTATGGGTTAAGACTATGGCTGGTCAAGAAAAATCCACAATTTATATTCCAACAGAAGCAAGTTTACCTTTATTAGAAGCGAAATAGTGATAGGAAAAAAATGAGGGATAACATTTTTAAAGAACTTTCTAACCGTAAAAGAATCTTGGAAGAAAAAGGATACAATGTAATTTATATAGGTTTATATGGTAGTCAAAATTATAATGTTGCTGACAAATTAAGTGATATTGACTGTAAGGCAATTGTATTACCATCATTACACGATATTATATTTAGAAAAGTGACTAGCAAAACTATTGAATGTGAAAATGGAACAATAGATGTTAAAGATTTAATTACATTTTATAGTGTGATAAAAAAAGGTAATTTTAGTTATATTGAAGCAATGGATACTGAATATAGTATCGGTGATAAATATATCAAGGAATTATTCAAACAAATAAGACCAAATAAAAAAAGTATTTTAGGTGCTATGTATGAAAAAAGAAAAGCATTGACGCATGAATATCCTAGTAAGACAGAAGAATTTGAAAAATGGGGATTTGATCCTAAACAATATCATCATATTATTAGACTACGAGATTTGTTATATTCCAAAACAGATAAAAGTTATTTAATATATGATGATTTAAAAGGAAAAGTTATGGTAAAAGTTAAAAGAAACAGTTTTAATTATTCTAAAGATTTTGTAGAATTTATGAGCGACAAGGTTATTGAACAATCAAAAGAACTTATTCCTAAAAATTATAAATATGAGCCTGTAAATCTTGATAATGAGGTTAGCCACTATATAGAAAATAAATTGAAACTTGAGTTAAATAAACACAACACTTCATTTGCTAGAGAATATAGGACATTTGGCACTAATATACCAAAATCAGACATTAAGAAATTTCCTGAATTAAAACAATATAATGGAGAAGACATTTCATATATAATTTATGAAAGTTTAGAAATATTATAAAGGTGATTAATAATGATTAAAAGTGAACATTTGCCTTTATTTAAACAAACCAATGGCTGGTATAGAAGTACTAAAATATCATTAGAAGAAATTATTAAATTATGTGGCGATTATCCTTATTTTTGGCTAGTAGTTGGTGACAATCCATATAAAAAAGATGGTGACCCTAAACCTGAAAGAATATTTTTTATAAGAAGTGGTAAATGAAATATTTAGTAGCCGAAGATGGCACAGTCATTGAAGAAATAAATGAAAACGAAAATTTAGTGAAAGTTAAAACAGGTGATAGGGTAGTTCGTTCTGCTTCTATTGAATATTTAGAAGATACAGTTCCAATAAAAATAAAATTTATTAAATTGAATCCTATTGCTTGTAATGAACTTTATGAATATGGAAGTGAATTATTTTCTTTATTTCAATATGTAGATTTTCAAACAGGAATATTAAGGTTTAGCAATGGTCGCAGAATAAGGTCGAAACACCTTGCAGGAATTCTTAGAAAAAAAAGAAGAAGTGGTGGTAGGATAATAGAGGAACTTATTGAAAAAGATGTTATTCATAAACATAAAGAAGGAAAGAGTTGCTATTACACAATGAATCCTTATTTGTGTTTAAAGGGTAAAAGGGTTACTAAGTCTTTATATGAAGATTTTAGAAACACTAAATATAGAAATATTGAATGGGAGTTTTAAATGCCTATGTATATTGAAAATAGAGTGTATTGTAAATGTGGCGAAGAATTTACATATGAATCTGATGATATTCATGTAGAATATATACAAATATGTACCATTGCTGATATGGCTGATGGTTATGATAATTACATAGTTACAGAATATGTCTATTGCCCATATTGTGATAGATATATAGAAATTAATAATTATCAAAAGAAAATTGGTCATATGAAAGAAATAGAAGATGATTTCAGTTAACGAATATATAGATATATTGTTAAAAAAGAAAGGTTGGTCCAGAAGGCAACTTTGCGAACAAATTAATATTGTAGAAGAACAGGCTGGATTAAGGGAACGCACTATGCCACAAAATATAACTAACTATCTTAATGGTTATCATCAAATAACCCCTAGATGGCTTGTTAAGGTAGAAGTCGCTTTAGGTCTGCCTTATGATACATTAGTAAATATGGTAGAACAGCCTAAAACTTACAATGGAGCGAAAGTATTAGAAGAATTTAAGGAGAAAATTAGACAATGAAAATTTATGCGATAAGGAACAAAGAAACAGGTGAATTAATTAAGCCATGCTCATGGCGAAATAGCACACCTAAATTTTATGCGATTATTAGATTTGCAAAATGTGCGATGACTTGTAATAGATTAAGTTCTGATAAATATGAAATAGTGGAATATGAATTAACAAATGAAAAGGTAGTGAATGAATAAAGATATGCCTATTGATATGTTATCTCCAGTAGAACGAAAATTAAAAAAATTGGAATTAGCAGTTAAAGAAAAAACTGGATATAAAAAAGAACAAGCAGAATTTAAATTAATAAATTTTAAAAGACTACACTTTCCTTCAAAGAAATGGGTAGGTAAAGAAAAAGGAACTTATATTAATTATAAGAAGAAAAGGAAACAAAATAATGAGTAAAGATGTATTAGCAATTATAGGAATAATTATAGGAATAATTATTGGATTAATCATATTTGCATTATGTATTTGTCTTGAAGGATTAATATTCTGGCTAGCCGGAAGTTTAATTGTTTTTGCTTTTGGGATAGATTTCCAATTCACGTATTTGATGGGATTGGCAATAGCGATTGTGGCTAATATTATAGGAAATTGTTTTAAGAAATAGGAGATTAATGTTTTTAAATAAAAAGAATCCAACAAAAAAAGAATTAAGAAAAAGTTTAGATATTCAAATGAATAATAATAAAATATTAAACGAAATGAAAAAAGCAGATAGAAAATATATTAAACAACTTGAATTGGAAAATAAAAAATTAAGAGAACAACTAAAGGAAAAATAATAAATGGCTTATAAAATCGGTGAAAAAATCAATATAAAAAAGCCAAAGCAAGAAAACAAATATGAATCAGCATTAAAAGATATTGTTGAAATATTAAAATCAAAGCAAGGTAAATATGCTGAGACAGATAAATTAGATGTAGCAAACATGTCTTTACAAGTTTTAGAATCGTGGTTTATAGAAGAACCTCGTAAAGCGTGTTTGTTTGGAAAAAACAAAATTATTCCAGTGTTAGAAAAAACAGTCGAAAAGTCATCAGTTAATTTAATGGGTGACTTCTTTGACTTGTATAAAAGATTATATGCTTTTTGTGCTAGACGTGATTTTGAATGCTTTATTGATTATATGGAATGGGATATGCCTAAAAAGGTATATGCTAATAGGCGAGATGTTTTAGGTTCATATGTATGGGCATTAGATGAATCAGCATTTAATCCTAATTTGGAATATATTGTAGCCTCATTCGCTCCATCAATGGGTAAATCATATATAGCGAATTTATATTCGGCGTGGGGAATCGGAATGAATACAAGTAATTCTGTTCTTCGTTTATCATATTCTGATGAATTAGTACTTGGATTTAGCCGTACTATAAAATCATATATAAGTGACCCTAAGTTTGCTGAAATATTTCCTTCATTTAGTTTATATAATGGAAAGCCTTTTGATGTTGAAAGAGAATCGGACTGGAAAATAAAGAATGCACAAGTCGCTAAATCTAATCATATTGCTCGTACTCGTTTTGGTTCAACAACAGGAGAACGTGCTTCGTTTGCTGAAGTTTTTGATGATATGACTAAAGGTGCACAAGAAGCCAATAATGTTACAATACACCAGCAACTGTATGATAGTTGGAATACAGAATGGTTTAATAGACGTACAGAAGACCCTGTTACTTATGTGTTTGTAGGGACACAATGGTCCCCAGAAGATATATTAAATAGAATAATAGACGATAGAGAAGCAGTATCACCTTTAAAACCACACCCTAAATTCAAATACACATGGATAAGTGAAGATAGTTCTACAGTAGTTATACGTGTTCCTATGTTGGATGAAAATAATAAGACAACTTGTCCTATTGTTTATCCTCAGACAAAAGCAGAACAAATAAAAAAGACAACCGATGAGTTTTTATTCAGTTGTGTATATCAACAGAATCCAATCGCACCAACAGGGCGTGAATTTGCAGATGAATTATTACTTCATTTTGAAGAACTCCCTTTGCATGAAGATGGTAGTCCTGCATATTCAAACGGTAGTTATGCAGTATTAGACCCTGCCAGAAAGGGTAAAGATAATGTTGCTATGCCTATTCATAAACATGGTGATAATGATTTTTATTATATGATAGATTGTATCTTTAAACAAAAACCTATGACAGATTTATATGATGAAATTGTAGATAAAATTATTGAACATGATGTTGTAGATTTTGTTATAGAAAACAACACAGATACTTCATTAAAACCACTAATAGAAATGAAACTTCATGAACGTGGATACTTCAATTGTGTAATTAGAGAAAAATATAATACAGTTAACAAGGAACAACGTATCAAAGATAATAGGGGTATCGTTAGAAGTAGAATTAAATTTAAAAAGAAAAATAAATACTTACCTAATAGTGATTATGGTAGATATATGAAGAACCTAAACGAATATTCATTTGATTATCCATCTAAACACGATGACGCACCAGATGCTTCTTCAATGATGGCTAGTGAAATAATTATAGGTAAAGGAAATTATAGTAAACCTATACCTATAAATAGAAGAGAGTATGGCATTTAAATAAAAAAATGAAAAAAGTTGCTAAAAAGGTACATCCAGCCCTTGACAAGCGAACTTTTGTATGGTATAACTGGTGAGATAGATGTGAAAATTCATATTTATCTTGCTTTGGTGGGAGCATAAGCACTGCAATTTAATTGTAGAGTTTATGTTCCCATTTTTATTTGGTTAAAAATAGGGTAATGATGGAGTTTTAATGAAAAGAAGATATTGTCATGGCAGAAAAGTTTTATATGCTTCATATACGCAAAATGATTTAAATAAAGAAGTCATTACTGAAATTTTAAATAAAGTATTTCCTTTACATTTATCTAATAAAGCAGATATTCAGTATTTAGAAGATGAATATACAGGAATACAAGAAATTCTTTTAAAAGAAAATATAGTAAGACCAGAAATTAATAATGTTGTGGTTGAAAACTACGCTTTCTTTATGACTGAATTTAAGAAAAGTTATGTATTTAGTAAACCAGTTAAATATGTACAGGTTGGTGAAACAGTAAGTGATGAAATATCTGTTTTAAATAAATATATGACTTTTAACAGAAAGCATCGTAAAGATGTAGATTTGGCAGAAAGCCTTTATAATAACGGAATTGCACATAGATTAGTACTTCCTAGTAAAAACAAAAAAGTACCTTTTGAAATTACTAATTTAAACAGTAAAAATACATTCATTGTTTATGAAAGGGCTACTGGAAATAAACCTTTATTTGGCGTTACCTATTATGCTTATAAAGAAAATAATGCGTGGGCTTATAGAGGTAGTCTTTATACAGAAACTGAATATTATGAATTTACTTTTTCATTAGGTCGTGTAGAAGATATTGGAAATCCAATACCACACATTTTAGGTAAGATTCCAATTATTGAATACCACTTAAATAAATCTCGTTTAGGAATCGTTGAAGTATCTATGTCAATGAGAAATGCTTTAAATAAGATAGCCTCAGGCGATATGGACGGATTAGAACAAGCAATTCAAGCGTTAGTAGTATTTGTTAATAACGACATTGATGCTAAAACATTTAAAGAATTAATGGATTTGGGAGCAGTTAAGGTTAAAACGGAAAACCCAACAACTCCTGCTGATGTCAAGTTGTTAATAAATAATTTAGACCATTCCAATACAAATATTTTCTATTCAAGAACACTTAGTAACATGCTTAATATAATTGGTATTCCTATACCTTCAACTAAAACAAGCGGTGGTGACACTGGTGAAGCAAGACAACTAGGTGATGGTTGGACTATGGCTGACCTTCGTGCAGATCAAGATGAATTAATGTTTAAAGATGGAGAATTTCAAATGCTTGAATTAGTTTTAAGTATTTGTAAGAAGAATCCTAATTGTGAGATTACTTCTTTAGAACCAGAGGAAGTTGAGGCAAAATTTGAACGTAATAAATCAGATAACTTACTTGTTAAAACACAATCATTAGTTAATTTAATGAATGCAAAAGTATCACCAAAATCAGCATTTAGTGCAGTTGGATTATTTAGTGATGCTAATGCTGTGGTTGAAGAGAGTAAAGATTTTTTTGGAGATAGTTGGTGGAATGCTACTTCTTCAAAAGAAAATTTTACAGAAAATCAATTTGGTAAAACTGATGAAAATGATGTAAATAACAAACAAGATGAAAATAATACCCAACAGGCACAAGCCTAGAGGGTTATATATGTTGATAGTGTAATTGGTAGCACATCGGTCTCCAAAACCGTTAGTCTTAGTTCGAGTCTAAGTCGACATGCCATATCTAGCGTTGGTCTAACTTGGTATGACACTGCATTTGGGATGCAGGGACTAGAGGTTCAAATCCTTTACGCTAGACCATATCTACTTTAATAGGTAACGCTATTAAAATAGACCGAATAAATAGTCAACTCTATATGCTGAGTATAAATGCAAATGCTTATTTGACCCACGAACGTCAATAAACTCGTAGTTAAGCATAGAAAGGTTTTAATGAAAGACAGAATTGAAGAAATATTAAATGATGAAACTATTGTAGATGTTAAGGATAGAGTGGATGCTATCGCGAAAGTAATACCACTATTTACAGTCCCTAAAGATAAATACAATGATTTATCAATAAGACTTCAAAACGTTGAAACGGAAAAAACAGATTTAAAAACACAATTTGATGAATTGCAAAAACAGCACTTATCTGCTGAAGAATTACAAGAAGCAAAAATCAAAGAACTCGAAAAACGTGAAGCACAAATCGCAAAGTTAGAGAGCGAAACTGCTATATCTAAAATCTTAGCCGAAAATGGTATTAGTGAAGATAATTACGGAGAAGAGTATAAAGGAATCGTTGCAGATTTAATTGGAGCAGACCAAAATGAATCAATTAGAAAAGCAAATAGTTTTGTAGGCATTTTAGCCAAACAAAAAGAAACAGTTGAAAAAGAAACAACAACAAAATTATTAAACAACACACCAACTCCTAATTCAGGGGCTGGAGAAGAAGAGAGAATAACAAAAGAAGACTTAGACAATATGACGTATTCTGAAGAAATGGCTTTTGCTAATGAAAACCCAGAATTATACGCAGAACTAAGTCAATAATAGGAGATTTTAATGCCAAGAATGTTTGATGAGAAAACATTTAATGGAGAAGTATTTCAAAAATATGTAAAAAGAGTACCTAAGCATAGAACTAACGAACTTTTAAAAAGTGGTGTTTTAGCACCAAATCAAGAATTAGCAACTAGATTACCAGACCAAGTAGGTGGTAACTATATAGTAGAACCAATGACTGGATTAATTGGTGGTAAAGCGTTAAATTATGATGGTAAAACAGACATTGTTTGTGATAGCACTGATACTTTTACTCAAGGTAAAATTGTTGTAGGTAGAGCAAAAGGTTGGGTTGAAAAAGACTTTTCAGCAGATATTACTGGGAAAGACTTTATGGATAACGTTGCAGAACAAGTTGCAGGATATTGGGAAGATATTGACCAAGATACTATAATTGCTATCTTAAAAGGAATCTTTGCAATGGACGACACAGTTGCTCCAGAATTTGCTACAAAACACACTTATGAAGTTGATGGCAAATTTGAAGTAACAACTTTAAATTCAGCGACTAACCAAGCGTTAGGACAAAATAAGAAATTAATTAAAATGATTATTATGCACTCTGATGTTGCTACTAACCTTGAAAATTTACAACTTTTAGAATATTTAAAATATACCGACAAAGATGGTATCACAAGAGATTTAGAAATCGCTACTTTAAATGGTAGATTAGTAATCATAGATGACAATATGCCAGTTGATGAAACAACAGGTGTTTATACAACTTATGCTTTGGGTAAAGGTGCTATAGAATATACAGATTGTGGTGTTTATAAAGCATATGCAATGGTACGTGATGAAAAGAAAAACGGTGGGCAAACTGAATTAATTTCTAAACAAAGAAAATTATTCGCACCAATGGGAATCTCATTTACAAACGCAAATCTTTTATCACCAGAAGATACTGATTTAGCAAACGGAGCAAACTGGGCTTTAGTTAATAACGGTAAAGAGGGCGAAAATAAAAAATACTTCAACCATAAATTTATTCCGATTGTACAAATTAAAACAAAAGGATAATAGAGATAAAAACGAATTGGAGAAAAGTGTTTAATGACAGAAGAACAACAATTACAAAAAATGAGATTGGAGATTCTAGAGGATATTAATGATACATCTAAAGATGACCTATTCAAGTCAAAATTAATAGATGCTAAATATATCGCATTAGACACTCTTTATCCATTTAATAAAGAAATAACCGAATTACCTGACAGATATACAAATTGGCAAACGAGATGTGCTATTGAACTTTATAATTCAATGGGACAAGAAGGATATATATCATATTCTGAAAATGGTTTATCTTATACAAAGGCTGATGGTTTAATATCAAAGTCATTATTAAATGAATTGACACCAAAAGCAGATGTACCACGATGAGATGGAATAAAACGATTTATATAGCCTCTAAACTAGGCGAAGTTGAAGATGACTATGGAAACATGGTTATAACCTATGATAAGCCAATTAAGTATGAATTTAATGTTCAACCCACCTTATCAGAAGTTGAACTTATGGAATTTGGAGAAAAGGCGAGTATGATACAGAAAGCCATAATCCCAATAAGGTATAAAGGTATATTTCATGAAAATGATGTAGCATATTTAGATGATGTTACACCAGAAGGCGAGATAAAAAACGGAGCAAACGCTAATTATCGTTTATATCCGCCAAGAAACCAAAATAGAGCAATAGCAATATATTTTGAAAGGCTGATAGGAAAATGATAGAAATAACTAATGGAGTTACGAAAGTTAAAGTTCCTAAAGGTGATTTAGATAGTTTTTTAAAACTTGGTTATAAAACAATCAAAATCAAAAAGACTGAGTCTAAACCTAAAGAGGAAAAGCCTAAAGTAAATGGCAAAAACACAACTAAATGTAACACTAAGTAAAGACAGTTTTGGTAACTTAGCAAAACAAGTTACACTTTATAAACAAAGATATAAAACTGGTGTTGAAAAAGGAATAAAGGAAGCCACGCAAGAGTGTTATGACTTCATATGTAAAAAGATGAAAGAAAATAATCTATCATCTCATATAGGTAATATACAATGCGATGTTGAAAATGGAAAAATATCAACAACTGATATAGTTATAATTTTTCATGAGTTTGGTACGGGTATAAAAGGAACTCAGGACGACTGGGCAGATGCCTTTGCATATACTGTAAATAAAAGTGGAAAAGGCGAAAAAGGCTGGTATTTTCATAATGATAGTAAAGGATATGAGGGTATTACTCATGGTCTCACTGCTAAACATATTTTCTATCAAGCGTTGTTAGAAACTCAAAAGAAACTTCCAAAAACAATTCAAGTTTCAGTCACTAGGACAATAGGAGATATGTATTGATGATTGACGGAATACAAGGGTTATACGATAAAATTTATCAAGAACTAAAAACATATTTATTAGGAACATCAATATATGAACCTAGCATTTATAAAAAGGAAGTTGAAAATAAAAAATTTCCGAAAGTGATTGTTAAGCAATTACCAAGAGACAGTTATTTTACCACTTTAAAATATGGTGATGAAATATTTAACTTTGGTCTTGAAATAAATGTATATGCTATACAAGATGGTGATTTAGCAAGTGCTACTATTGCCGATGAAATAACAAGACATATAGAAACATTTTTTAAAGATGTTTATAGAATGAGTGTCAACGTTTCTTTAGATATACCAAACGCTGATACATCAGTTTATAGAAACCTAGTTCAATCTAGGTGCAAAGTAGATACGAAATTTAAGGATAAGTTAGTTATTTATCCTATAAATTAAGAAAGGTAATTAATGAACGGAATTACTGCACAAAGTGATGTAGGCATCACATTATATGCTAAAAAGAACGGTAATTATGCAGAGTTAATTGAAATTAAAAGTGTTCCAGCAAGTGGACAAGCAGGTGGAACTTTAGAAACAACTACTTTAAAGAGTCCAACTAAAACTTATATTCCAGATAGACCAGATAATGGTGATATGGATTACACTTACAATTATACCGAAGCAAATTATACTGCTATTAGTGCTATATGTGATGGTTCTGAACAAGAATTATTGGTTAAATACCAAGATGGTTCAGGATTCACTTATAAGGGACAATGTCAAACTTGGATTAATGAGGTATCTGTTGGTTCAGTAGTAGAGGCTACTTTACATACAGTTCCATCAGTATCACCAGCAATCAAAACAGCAAGTGAAATTACTACATTATTAACAGCAAATTAGTTTTTAAAAGGGAGATAAATAAATGAATACATGTACTATCGAAATTAAAGGAAAGGAATATACTTTTTGCTTAACTCGTGAAGCGATTAAATGGCTTGAAGCAAGAGGAATGAATTTTGGCGAGTTAGATAAAAAGATGTTCACATACGTTGATTTATTCTGGGTTGCAGGATTGATTACTAAACATGGTGAACTTACTGAATTAGAAGCACATCAATTAATGATTGATTATGCAAATGCAGACGCAGAAAAAGAGGAAGATAAAGGCGACGTTATGGAAGTTATTTCTTTCCTTATTGAAGAGTATACAAATTTTGTGTATGCCCTAACCGATACAAAATCAAACAGCAAGAAGAAGAAAGCGAAGATAGTAAAAGGGTAGACGCAAATTTAGAAGAAAATAAGCACACGAACTTAACTGAATATTTTAAGGAATTATTTCCTTATGCACTTCAGTACGGTATGTCAGCAGATGAGTTTTGGAAACAAGACCCAGAACTATTTTGGGCATACCGTTTTTCTTATATAAAAAAACAAGAGTTTGAGCATAAAACATCAAACTATAACGCCTGGCTACAAGGTGCGTATTTTTATGAAGCGTTATCGGTTTCACTATCAAACGCATTTTCAAAAGAAAAACATTCATATAGAACTACGCCTTTTGGAGTCGAGGAAACCACACCAAAGCAAAATATTATAGAGACACAACTAAAGAACAGGGTTCTGAAAGTACAGGAACTGTTTAGGGGTGGTAAATGCAAAACGAATTAAATTTAAAAATAGAAGCAAACGCTAGAGAAGTTGATTCAACTTTAGAAAAGTTAATATCTACACTAAAAAAAGTAGATAGCACTATGAATAGTGTTTTAAAAAATATAGAGTCTAAAAATCCTACTAAATCTATGGAAGATGGGATTGATAGAGTAACTAATAAAGCAGATAAGTTAAAATCTGCAATGAACTTTGCGGGTGTTTTTGCTATGGCTAAAACGGCTACAAAAACATTTGGCGACTTATTACAACAGTCAATCGATTATTCTGAAAATTTAAACTTATATAATGTAGCCTTAGATGACCTTTCTGAAAAAGGAATGAAGTTTCAAAATACTATTAATGAGGCTTTTGGAACAAATCAATCTGAAACATTACGTTATCAAGGTATATTTCAAGCAATATCTAAATCAATGGGAATTGCAAATGATAGTGCTTATAAATTATCAGAAGGTTTAACTAAAATTGGTTTTGACTTAGCGTCTTTATATAACATATCTGATACCAGTGCAATGAAAAAACTTCGTGCAGGTTTAGTTGGTGAGACAGAACCATTACGTGCTGTTGGTCTTGATGTTACTGAAAATTCATTGAAACCAATCATTCAAAGATTGGATATGCGTGATAGTGAAGGTGAATTATTAACTCCAAGACAACTTAATTATGCCGAAAAAATGTTGCTACGTTATATTGCTATAGTAGACCAAGCAAAAGTAGCGCAAGGAGACTTTGCTAACACTATAGAAGCACCAGCAAATCAGTTAAAAATATTAGGAATGCAATGTAAAGAAGCACAAAGAGCCTTAGGTAATTTATTTGTTGGAGCATTTGCTAAATTATTACCATATGCCGTAGCCGTAGTAATGGTTATTAAAGAAGTGGCTAACGCTATAGCAGGGGTGTTTGGTATTGAAATAAGCGATTATAATAGTGGCTTAGGTTCATTAGAGGACGCTTTTGTTGGCGTAGAGGATTCTACAAGTAATATTGGCGATAATTTAGATAAAGCAGATAAAAAGGCTAAGAAACTTCAAAGAACAACTATGGGGTTTGATGAAATCCATAGTATATCTACACCAACATCTACCAGTCCATCTTCATCAGGTATTGATGGTGGTATAGGTAGCGGAATAAACCCAAAACTTTTAGCGGCTTTAGGTGATTATGAAAACGGTATGGAAAAAGTCCGCATGAAAGCAAACGCTATTAGAGATGCTATTATGAAGTGGCTAGGCTTTACTTATGATGCGGAAAAAGGTCTTTGGACGTTTAATAAAGGATTAACGCCTATAAAAGTTATCTTAGGAACAATAGGAGCATTACTTGCATCAAAAGTAATTAAAGGATTCAGAACTTTAGCCTCTGTTATGGGGTCTAGTGGATTAGGAAGGGTGGTAAAAGCATTAATAAGTCCTACAACGTCTCTTTTTTCGAATATGATAAAAGGCATAAAAGGTTCACACTCTAGCCTTAAAGGTAGTATAAATTCATGGAGAGAACAACAGGGGATTATATCTTCTACCACAGGTAAATTAAATGGATTTACTGGTGTTGTAAATGGCGCTAAGATAGCATTAATTGGATTAGCAACTGGAGTAGTTGGACTTACTGCTGTTAGTATGTCAATGAAAAGCATAGCCGAAGACGGATTTAATTTAGCCAATTCATTAGGTTATGTTGGCGGTGCTTTAACTGCTATTGCAAGCGGAGCAACAATAGGGTCAATCTTTGGACCATGGGGAACTATTATAGGTGGAGCCACAGGAGCATTAACAACATTAATAGCCACTATGCACGGTTATAAAAATGCACAAAGTGCATCGCAAAAAGAACTTGATAGAAATGTATCATCTTTAAAAGAGTATATCAAAGGAATTAAAGAAGAAAGACAAGCAATTGAAGATAACATGAATGCGGAGTTAGCGCATATAACCCAGGCACAAACATTAGCAAATGAGTTGAACAACATAGTAGATGCAAACGGAAAAATCAAAGATGGTTATGAAGATAGAGCGCAATTTATTTTGGGAACACTAAATAAAGCCTATGGTATTGAATATTCAATCATTGATGGTGTTATTCAAAATTATGGAAAATTAAAGAAAAGTATACAAGAGACCATAGAAGCAAAAAAAGCAGAAATAATTCTAAATGCTAATGAGAAAACATATGCAAACGCACTTGAAAGGCAAGTCGAACTTTGGAAGAAAAAAGAAGATACACAAAAATCTTTAAATAAAGTCCAAAAAGAATATAAAAAGTGGATGGAAGAAACAGAAATACTTTATAATGGACTTGATGAGAGCGTAAAAGAACATATGAGTTTGTTAGAATTTGCTAAAATGGATAAGCATTGGGAATCTTATACACAAAGCATTCAAAGCGCAGAAGAAACATTAAAAAAAGCAGACGAAGCCTATAAACAAAACGTAGAAGACATTATTAATTACGAAACGTTGCAAACATCTGTTATTACAGGAAACGAAAAGAAACGAGAAGAAGCAATACGCAATTATACAAACACTTTGAATACAGAAAAAGGTAAACAAAAACTGACTTTAGGTGAAGAAATTAAGCATGCTCAAGAAAATGCAGAAAAAATAATAGCCATAGAAAAAAATAAAGGTAATGAAATAAACACTGAAATAAAAAGCCAAGCATATAGTCAATTAATGCTTGTTGCTCAAAATTTAACAGACCAAACATCAAAAGTTACGGAATTGTCTAAACCATTAAAAACGGCATGGAAAACATTATCTGAAGAAAACTATGATGTTTATGCAGAACAATTATCTAAACTATCTCCTGAAATGCGTCAACAAATTCAAAATGTTACAGGTGTAATCACAGAGAAAACACCAGAATTAGAAAAAGCAACAAATGAAATGGCAACAAAAATGGTTGACAAAATGAAAAAAGACAGGGAATACGCATCTGTTGCTAAATCAAGTATAGCAAATTACTTAAACGGATTAAGTGATAGTCAACAAAGGAAATTATTGGAAGATTGTGGTGTTAAAAATGTAGAAAAAGTTATGAGTGGATTAAAGAAAGGAAACATTTCTACAAGCGTGGGAATTCAAGTAGTACAAGGGCTTAATAATGGTTTAAAAAACAATTATTGGCAAGGACAAGTTATGAGTACTGCACTTTCATTTTCTAACAATGTCTTAAAAACCATGAAAGCGGCTTTTGGGATTAAGTCACCATCAAGAAAAACAGCCGAATTTGGAAAATATCTTGGATTGGGATTGCCTAAAGGTCTGAATCAAGGTAAAAACACAGTATTATCACAAATTAGCGATTATTCTGATGATATAGTTTCTGCGTTTGAATCACCATTTGAATATGTAAATAAAGAACTTAAATTTGATAATTTTAAACCTGTTGACATCAATACAAACCATAAACAAGAAATTATGAAAACAATAAGCAATAATTCCAAAATAGAATTTGAAATTGATGTAATAGGTGAAATTTCTAAAGCGGTTTGTCAAGCCATTAATAATCAACAAATTAATGTTAATGTAGATGTAAGCGCTAGAACAGAGAAAGGAACTATTGTAGAAACTGCTATCAATGGTATAAATAGAGAATATGCAAGGACAGGTAGAAGTCCTATTAAGGTGGCTTAATGGAAGAAAATCAAACCTTATCTCCTGAAAGTTTTACTTCAAGAGGAAATTATTATTCACGTATTGCATCAGGTCAAACGTTGGAAGTATCAATAAATGGCAAGAGTATATCTAAATACCTTGCCCCTGGTACTTCAGTTGGTTGGTATGATGTATCAATTGATAGTGGTCGTAGCACTAATGCTAATGGTAAGATGATATTAAACGTTGTGTCTACAAAATACCGTCTCGACCTTGCTACTAACCATTTAACAAGTTCTGAATTTATAGATTTCTTTAGCGAAATCATAAAAAAACCAACTATGACAATTACATTTTATAATCCGTTTACAGGTGGAACTAAAACAATCAATGCATATAGGGGAGATAGAACTGCTAGCCCTTATATGCCAAATATATTAAGTGGTACACAAATAGCGTTAATTGAATTATAAGGAGATTAATGACTGAGAACTTTAAAAACGAATGCAAAGAACCTGCTTATGCAAATAGGCTAGGTAAAATCATATATAAAACTAAAGATACTAAAATTACAAATAAAAATACATTTGATAGTAATGGAGAACCTTTAAAATCACTAACTGTTTATGGAAAGTGTGAACAGGAAATTAGAAATGGTAAAAATGTGTTAAATGTTGTTTGTCCTAAAAGTGGTACAAAATCAGGCATAACATGGATTGTTAATGAAGACAATTCAATTACATTATCAGGGACTACAACTGAAAATTTTTATCTAAATTTAAACAATGTTGATAATTGCAGATTTACATTAACAAATGGGAAAGTATATACATCATTTCTTAAGGCAGAAAATATTATAGAGGGAACTCCAACATCCGTAGGATTTACAACACGTAGTTCATCACAAAACTATACTTTATTAAATTGGATAAGTGGTAATGATTGTATAACAAGTACATACCAATATGCAACAGACAGTAATTGTTGGAGTTATTTGGAAATTACAAAAAATAAAACAATTAATTTAACAGTATATCCCATGATTCTTGAAGGAGATTATTCAGCAGATACTGCATATGAAAAATATGGAAAAACACCAAGTGTAGATTATCCTAGTGAAATAAAAACAGTTAATGTAATAAGTGTAGATTTATTGCAGTATGTTCTAGATGAATCAAATACTAACATTAATGATAATATTAATTTGAATAATAATGAATTATGTTCAATTGATGATATTTTTGACGAGTTAGATATTGTATCTGGTGGATTAACCAAAAGAATAAGTAAAATTACCTTTGATGGTAGTGAATCCTGGTATAAAAGTGGAAGTTGTCTTAAATTATTATATTCTAATATATCTAAAGATGATATTAAACCATTTAACAATAGTGTAATTCCTCCAGCATTATGTAATTATTTTTTACCTGCAAGTGCTTCATCATTATATCGAGGAACAGTTACAGAAGGATTTTCTATTGGAGAAGACGGAGTGTATTTTGCAAATAATAATATATCAGCATCAGATTGGAAAACTTGGTTATCAGAAAACCCAGTCACTGTTTATTATATAAAACAAAATCCAGAAACAATAACACTTGATTCACATGTTATTGAGACATTTGAAAGAACAAATAATATAACTATTAATTCTAATATTCCAACAACACATTCTATAGAATATTATCCATATACAGAAATAACAGGAGATGATTATTTAGTTAATTACGAAGTCCTTGATGATTGTTATGTAGACGGTAATATTATTGGTACAACAAATGCAAAATCTATCAAAATTAATACATTAGATAACTATGAACTATCTGATGGCGAAATAGAGGCTTATATAGGTGTGAAATACGACGATAGCACTACGGAATACTTAAATATGGGCAAATATACTGTAGATAGCGAAAACAACCAGGAGACCCTTAAAAACGGCGAATATAATGGTCTTGATATTTTGCATAAATTAAATGAACCATACATATGTGGAATTACTGATTATGAAACTACACAAATAACAATAGCAGACGTTTATAATGACTTGTGTCATAGTCTTGGATATATACCAAAGACATTAGAATTTATAAATAGTGATTTACCAGTTTCAGGTAATCCATTCACTAATAGAGAAAAATATAGAGACGTTTTAAGTGATATTGCAGAAGTAGCATGCTCATTTGTTGAATTTGATGAAGATGAAGAAGAAATAGATTTAGTGTGGTTTGATGAAGAAATTTCAGAAACACTTACCAAAGATGATTATGCAACTCTTACTTTAAATAAACAGTATGGCCCTGTTAATTCTGTAGTAATTAAGGAAAGTCAAATTGAGGGCGAAAATGTAGTTATGCAAGATGAAGACGACATAACTAAAAATGGTGAAACTCAAATTGCAATTAAAGACAATTATTTTCTTTATAATGAAGATTTGCGTAGACAAGCCATTCCAGCAATTTATGAAAGATTGAAAGGTTTTACTTATCAAGATTGTACTATCACTACAGATTTAGGAAAGCCATTCTTAAAATGTGGAAATAAAATCGAATTTGAAGCCAATGATGGGACAATGTTAGAGACATATGTCTTAAAACACGCTTTTAAATTTGATGGAGCGTTTCATTCTACTATTGAAAGTCCAGCACTAACTGAATCTGAAACTAGAATTGAAAACAACTATGAAACTCCAAAAGAAAATTTTAGACGTGTCGAGGTAGAAGTAAACAAAATTAAGGGTGAAATACAAAGTATTATTGAGGATAGTGATGATAATTATTCGCAAATCATGCAAGATGTTGAAAAAGTAGTAACCAGTATCCAAAAATCTGGTGGAAATAATTTACTACAAAATTCAGTAATGTTTGCTTGTAAAGAAGATGGCACACCTAATAATTGGACATTATCAGGCGATGGAATTTTGACAATTCAAACCAATGCTGAATCAACTAAGTTTGGCGGAATTAGTGGACAATCATTTACTTTAAATAACAAGTCTGTAATTCAAAGAATCAATGTCAAACAAGATAATGTTGAAATTCCAGAAAATGAAAAAACTTATTATACATTTTCAACAAAAATTAAAAAGAAAATCACTGGAACCTGTTATGTAAAAATATCAAATGATAAAGAATTATATACCATAGAACTTGGAAGTGGTGTAGAAGCACAATATGAAGATTACGAAATCAAAGCATTATTACCACAATCAGATTATTATAATATTGAATTTTATGGCTCGGTAAATAGTGATGCAACATTCACAGATAATATGTTTTCTGTTGGGCAATATAAATCATCATGGACACAAGCAAACGGCGAAATAATGAATACGCAAGTTCAAATAAATGTTGATGGGATATTAGTTAAATCGCTAATATACGATGGAGACTATACCATCATGTCTCCCTTAGAGTTTGCGGGTTATTCAAAGATAAATGGAGTATTAACTAAAGTGTTTAGTTTGAATAAAGATACAACCATAGTAAAGAAATTAGAGGTAGAGGACCAAATTAAAATGCCACCAATAAAAATTGTGCCTATAACAGAGGGCGAGACACAGGGCTGGGCGTTTGTGGCTTCTACAGGAAGGATATAAATGGCAAATTGTTCAGCAAATGGTTCAAGAGGACATCACAGATTCACTTTAAATGTTAATGAAACTGGTACTTCAACACAAAATAATACATCAATTGTTTCATTTTCCTTTGTACTAACTCCAATACAAACTGGATGGGATTGGAACATCAGAGGAATATCTTATAAAATAGTCATCAACGGAGTTTCTTATACAGGAACCATACAATCATATAACGGGTCAAGCACTGTTACATTGAAAAGTGGGAGTTTAACAATTCCACACAACGCTGATGGAACAAAAAGCATAAGTTTTAGTTTTAGTGTTACTGATAGTGCTGGAAAGTCATATACTCCTGGTAATGCCAGTAGTAGTGGTAGTTTAGGTTTGAGTAGAATACCAAGACAGGCTAATCTAACATCGGCCGATAACTTCAATGATGAAGGAAATCCTACTATTAAATATAATAATCCTGCTGGAAATGCAATTAGTTCTTTATCCGTTTGTATTTCTTTAACTGGGGCTAAAGATGATATTAAATATAGAGATATTCCAAAAACTGGTAATTCTTATACATTTAATTTAACAGAAAAAGAACGAGAATTGTTAAGAAATTCATCACCAAACAATAACAAATTGCCAGTTAAATTTTACTTAAGAACAATTATTGGTGGAAATACTTATTATTCGATATTGAATAGAACAATGACTATTATTAACGGTGAACCAACATTTGGTGGATTTAATTTAATTGACACCAATAAAAAGGTGACAGATGTATTGAAATTTAATTCATTTATTCAAAATTCTTCTAGTATTCAATTAAATATTCTTGCTAAAGATAAGATGAATACATTCAAAGGAGCAAGTCCAAAACATTATGTTATAAACTTTGACGGGAAGACAATCATTGCAAATTATTCAGAAAACGATATGACTGTTGATTTAGGGAAAATAGAAAATTCATATATAGATAAAAATAATTTTATTGAATTTTCAGTAATTGCTTATGATAGTCGAGGAAATTCGACAAAAATTTCAGAAACTTATTATGTTTTTCCTTATCAAAAACCAACCATTAATCTTTCAGGAGGAAGAATCAATAATTTTGAGGATGAAACATTATTAGAAATCACAGGTACTACATTTTCTCTTCCTGAATCTGAACAATCAGATTTAACACAGCCCAATTTAGAAATAGATTCGGATTCTCCTTTAGTTTATTATAAACAACCTATAGACATAACTATGGACAGTGATTATGCCGAAGATACAAACGCTTCAATGTGTAGTTCTTCATTTGTTTTTATAATCCCTAAAAACAGTAATACATGTTTGTTAGTGTTGCCTGATGGAGAACTTACACAATCACAAAAAGATAAAATTGTTAAAAAAATATGTCAAGAATATGAAACAGAACTGAATATTTATAGTGATTTTTCAATTCAAACTTTATCAATAGCATCTGAAAACATTGAACAAAGTAAAAATTATGATTTTTCAGATATTGGTTTAGGCAATATTGAAATAAGTGTAAATTCCTATATAGATATTATGTTTTTTGAAGTTTCTAACAGTTTTGAAGCGATAACAGGTAAATATATAATATCACCTAAAAATGTAACCACACATATTGAAGTCAATGAGATTGATAATATTAAATATCGTTATTGCTTGAATGATGTATGGTCTGAATGGAATGAGATAAAGGATTATACAATAAACAGTTTTATTGATAATTGTGATGAATTTGGTAATTTTTTAAAAAATGATTATATTAATAATTTTGTTTGTAATAATGTTGCACTATCAGTAAATAAAAATGAGACTTTTATAGTTCAAGTACAAGTTTATGACCAATTAGATTATGGAGAACAATTTATAACAATTGATTCAGGTCAATCAATATTCTTTATAAGTAGTAACAAAAAGGCATGCTACATAAATGACAAAAGAGTTTTAACAGAAGATGATATAACGATAGATAATCATTATTCTACAGAGGAAAAATTAACAGGGGGTAAGTGGATAGACGGCAAATCAATTTATAGAAAGGTAGTTGGTTTTAATACCATTAGCACAATAGATACTGGCTTTAATTCCTATGATACCCTTATAAGCGCTAATTGCTTAGTTAAAGCCTCTAACTCTAAAGACAGAGGCTGGAGAACGATACCCTGGTTGTATGATATAGGTGATAAAAGTTGGGAGGGTGGTTTCCGTTTGGGTGAAGACGGAAAGATTTATTTTCAAGTAGGTTCTTCACTAAGTGATATACAGAGGGGGCATATAGTGTTGGAATATACAAAAATAGAAAACTGAAATATAAAAAGGATTTTAATGACAGAAATAATTGTAGCGATAATTGGCGGTTTCTCCGCTTCTATACCAACCTTATTAAAGATACATAAAGACAACAAATTAAAAAAAGATGAACAAAAAAAGGAATTAGATGAAATAAAAAAATCTTTATATGAGTTGGATAAAAGTACTTGTAAAAATTTCTTAGTTAGATTTTTAAGGGATGTTGAAAGAGGGGAAACATTAGATGAAGTTGAAAAAGAAAGGGCATACGAAACTTATACACATTATACAGAAATATTAGATGGTAATGGATATATAAAGAAAAAATGGAATAAGGTAATGAAATAATGTTAACAAGGATTAAAGATAAATTAAAACAAGTTAATTGGAAGGATTTAATAGAAAGGGCTTTATGGTCTTTTGTACAAGGTTTCTTAGCATCATTGGTAGTTACTGGATTTACGCAAGATGAAATGAAAATAGCCCTTATAGGAGCCTTAACAGGTGGATTAAGTGCTTTAAAGACATTTATATTAGATATGTTTAGAAATAGTGATGTAGAGGATAATTAATGAAGATATTATTATCAGCAGGACATGGTGGAACTGACAGTGGTTCTATCGGCGCTGACAAAGGAAAAGAAAAAAATAGAACAATAGATTTAGCAAATAGAGTGGCTAAATATTTAAAAAGTGCAGGACATAGTGTTACTGTAAAACAAGAAAAGAATCTTTTAGGAAAGTGGTCTATGTCTAATAGAAGGGGCTATGATTATGCTTTAAGCGTCCATTTTAACGCCTTTAATGGTTCGGCAAAAGGAACTGAAGTATTATATAAAAATACGCCTAAAAAGGCTACTACAATGGCAAATAAAGTGGCAAAGGCAATAGGTACAACAAATAGAGGAGCAAAAAACAGAACAGACCTATATATGCTTAATATTGGATTTGATAATTTAGTAGAAGTATGCTTTCATGATAATTCTAATGATTTATCTAAATACAACGCTAATATAGATAATATTGCTAAAGCAATCACTGATAGTATAACTGGTGGTAGTACCACATCTACTGTATCTAAGCCTTCAAGTAAGCCAACATGTACAGGTGATATAACCTACCAAACTTATGACAATAAAAAGAAACAATGGTTACCTGAAGTAGTTAATGATAGAGATTATGCTGGTAATTTGGGTAATGGATTAGGCGGAGTTCGCGCTAAGTGTAAAAATGGTAATATTTATATTCAAACACATGTTAAAGGTGGAAGTTGGTTATCTACTATAAATTCAAGTGCATATTCTAAAAACTCAAATGATGGCAATTCTTATAGCGGAATCATAAATAAACCAATAGATGGTGTAAAAATATGGTCTGATTATGGATATGTAGAATATAGAGTACATTTAAAAGGTGGCAAATGGCTTCCCTGGGTTAAGAAAGCAGATAACACCGCAAGTGGATATGCTGGAATATATGGAAAGGAAATAGACGCCATTCAAATGAAATAAAATAAAAACCTCAAGAAATCTTGGGGTTTTTATTGTTTTTCTAATGTTATTTTTATATCAAATTTATCAATTATTTCTAATAATGTTTCTATAGGATAATTTACTAAATTAAGTTCATATTTTTGGATAGTAGATTTAGTTTTGCCTATTTCTTTGGCAAATTCTTCTTGAGTTAAGTCGGTACTATCTCTAATAATTTTAATTATATCTGCTTTATTATAATTCCTATTTTTGATTACTACTTTCATAAATTCACACCTTACAACATACTACGTTAATAATATATCAAATAAATTTGTAAAAACACGAAAAGACTCATTGACATTGTGCTTAAAAATTGATATATATTAGTTAACTTGCTTGTATAGGAGTTTAGAAATGGAGAAAGTATGAATAAAAAAATATATTGGATAATAGGGGTAAGTCTAACAATTATATTAGTTGGCAGTATTACATTAATAATAATATTGAAAAACTTAAACAAGCATATCACCTGTAAACATAAAATGGATAATGATTTATTTATAGAAGAAATTTATTACAAAAAAAATGAAATCACAAAAATAAAAAAAATAAGCGTGGGAGAATATACAATGTCAGAGGCGTTAGAACAAGAAAAACGATATAAAAATTGTAAAATTTTACTTAAAAGTAGCAATGTTTTAAAATGTTCAGCCAAAAGAGAAGGAAAAACTGTAAAAACAATTATGGAAATGAAATATACAGAATCTGTTAATAAACACATTAAAGATTTAGAGAACAGGGGATATACATGTGATGAATAAGAAGTTATATTGGATAATAGGAGCAAGTTTATGCTTATTAATATGTGGATGTGGAAATTCTAATATTAACGAAGAAGACCAAATAAAAGTCAAAGAACAAGAAGATGTTTTATTGGGACAATGGAAAAAAAATGTTTCAGATGCTATTGTACTTTTGACTTTTGAAAAAAATGGAAGGGTTATTTACGATATTTGTACAGATTATAATAAATGGTATAAAGAAACAGGGAAAGAGATGTGTTCGGCAGAGGCGACACTTATTGGACAATATGAATTGCAAAACAATATATTAAAATTAAAAAATTTTATATTAGACAAAAATAAACCATATCATGATATAGAAGAATTATATGACCCATCAGGTAAAATGATTGTCGATTTTGACAAAATGGTTATATGTGATAGGGACGAAGGAATTGAATGTTCTCAACCATATAAAAAATAAAAGGAATTAGAAGAATAAAAATCTTCTTTTTTTATAAAAACTATTGCAAACATATGTTTATTATGATATACTAATGTTGTAAAAATTTAGGAGTGGCATATTTAAGATAGAGAGATAGAGAAAGGAAATAAGAAACAAAAAATATGCCTATAAAAGACAAGAAGTTGCCAAATGGCAAATGGTTGTACAAGATTAGACCTTATATTCATTTTGAAGATGGAGTAGTCAAACAAACTACAATTCGTGACAAAAATTGGACAGGTAGAGATGGGTTTTTAGAAGCACAAAAATTAAAAAATCAATTAACATCTGAAATTTTTCCAGTAGGTGCAACATATGATAAGGAAAAGAAAACTTTTATTTCACAAGAAGAAATCAACAAAAGAGAACAAGAAAGAAAAAAGGCAGAAATAACTTTAAATGAATTAAAAGAAGAATACTTATCTACCTATGAAGGAAAAAGAGATGTTGATACAATTAAGGCGATAAGAGCCTGTTTGAATCATTTTTGTGAATATGACAACACAGAACAAATTACAACTTATCCAGATAAAGTCGTTTCACAAATTGACCAAAAATTTTATCATGAATGGCAAATACAAATGAAGAAAAAACTTTATACAAACTCAAACATAAAAGAAGAATATTTGTTAGAATGGAAAAAAGATGAAAATGATAGAAAATATAAGTGGTATAATTTTTCTATAAAACGTCTTAATGTTATTCACAACGAAATATGTCGAATGATATGTTATGCTGTTGAAGAAGGATATTGTTCAAGCAATTTTGCCAAGAAAGTAGGTTGTATAGGAACTCCAAAAGAAATAAAACTAAGCAAAAAACGTAGAGAATATGTTGTTATTAATTATAGTGAGTTTGTTAGTTTATTAGAAGTTAGCAAAAATAATTTGAAATATAATACATATTTTGATTTAGAGTTTAATTGTGGGCTTCGTGCAGGAGAGATAAGAGCCTTAAGGATAAAAGATTATAACAAAAAAAAGAAACAATTAATGATAAATCATACACTGTCTAAAACCAATGAACTTAAAGACCCGAAAACAGTTTCGTCAAAAGCACCTATTGATTTAGATGATGAATTATGCCAGAAAATTGATAAAATAATTGAAAGAAAACAAAGTAAAGATGGTTTCAATGAAAATTGGTATATATTTGGTGAAATAACTCCAATAAGTACTAATGCTTTAAATTATAATAAAAATAAATATTTTAAATTAGCAGGAATAGATAAACCAGGATTTAGGCTTCATGATTTTAGGCATAGTTGTGCCACTTGGCTATTTTCAATTGGTGTCCCTATTGCTGTTATTTCAACAATATTAAGACATAAAGACATCAAGGAAACGTTAGAAACTTATACTCATCTGTTTGAAGAAGATTATACTTCAGCACTAGAATTAATAAAAAAATACAAACAAGACCAAAAACAAGACCAAACTTGGTCGAGTGGTGAAAGAAAACTTGTATTTTAAAAGGGAAAACAAGTTTGAGTTCGAGTCTCACCCTCGCTACCATTT
>JAAWSW010000007.1 GCA_022801735.1 Bacilli bacterium
AGTTGTTAATTAACAACTTTTTTCAGTGTCACAAAAACCATAAATTTTTTCTATATTTTCATTATAAATATTAAGTAATTCTTTTTCTTGTTTACTAGTTAAATTTTTACTAGGATTCTCCTGTGAATCAACAGTTCCTTCATGAAAACCAACTATTTTCCCACCCATAACAAACACTGCTGTAGGAAAATATAAACGTTTAATACTATCATCATTCAAACCTTGATAAGGGCTTATAACATCACTAAGTTTATCTAATAATTTATAATATTCATCAGTACCCTTTTTATTAGTAACAACTTTTCCATCTTTTAAGACTTTTTCGTCCCTAATAGATTTTGCATTATAATAATAAAAATTAGAAACTTCATTATCCTTAGCCGCTTTTAATAAAACAGGTAAAGCATTACGACACCATGGACATTCTGGAAAACCGAAATATATAATTCCAGTTCCTGAATTTAAAACATCCATAACATCATCAAATGAAGCATACTGAACATTATTATCCTCTGGAATTTTTACATCTATATATTTTTCCTGAGCATTTAAACTCTCATACTCTTTCTTAAATCTAATACTGTCTGACCCCTTATTTATACATAAATATATAATTAGCATTGCTAAAACAATAACCACAAACAGTAAAACTATCATTATAACCTTTTTCTTATTCATAAATTACCACCTAACTACTTTGTTCTAATTTGTAAATAAACAATAAACCCTTCTAAAACTGCTTTAATTTCATTACCCAACCAAGATAAATTATCAATTTTATTAACACAGTTATTAAATAACTCCTGCATTGTTTCTAAAGCATATCCTTTAGCACCCGAATCATCAAATATTGATTTTACAATTTCTAAATCCTCTTTTTGTAGAGTTTTTCCATAATATTTTAAAAGTTCATCCTTATATTCTGTATTCATCACATATGAATATAAAATAGTCTGTTTATATTCACTAATATCGGAATTAGTTGACTTACCAATATTTTTCTCATCGCCATACACACCAAGCAGATCATCTTTTATCTGAAAAGCCACACCAGCATCAAGTAAAATTTCTTCCATTTCCTTTATAAAATCAGATGAAGCACCACCTAAAATCATTCCAAGACAATAAGGACCAATTACAGAATACCATGCTGTTTTCAACCTATATATTTCCATAATTTTATTTTCTAAATCAGCATCTGTTTCAAAAAATTCTTCTTTAAAAGGTAAAATAACATCTAACATTTCACCCTTACAAGTTTTTATTACCACATCATTATAATATTTAAATAATTTACCGAAATTTTTATCATCACTATATGCATCTAACAAAATTCCATTTGCTAAATAAAAACCTAAATCACCAATACAAATTCCCATAGAATCAGCAAAATTATTTTTTTTACCATCAAAAGAAGAATTCATATTTATCGGATTATCATACGTTTTTTTATACGAAGTAGGAATCGTATCTTGTCCCCTACGCATATCCGCATTATCAATAATATCATCATGAATCAAAATAGAAGTTTGAAAAATTTCCAAAGCCTTAGATAAAGACATATAATATTCATCATCTTTTCCAGCACTCTTATATCCTAAAGCAACTAACATTGCACGTAAACATTTTCCATCCTTGTTCATTCTAACAAATTGCTCAGCAATTCCTCTAAATTCACCATCTTGCTGACTTACTAACTCTTCATTATAATCGGCTAAATACCTATTGCACTTACCCTTTATTTCCTTATAAAAATTTATAAATGTATATAAAGCATACGCAGCCTTTTCATTAACTTCATTAATTTCACTTTTTACCTCAATAACTTTTACATTATTATTTTGTAAAAATAACAAAAAGTCTTCCAATTTATGAAAACAAACATAATCATCACAAACACCTTTATTAGTAAAAAATACTTTTACATTATCTGTCATCCACACCGCCTACTTTCATATGCTCCCATTATAACATACTTTTATCTTTTTTAATATAGACTAAAAAGAATAACAGTATAAACTGTTACTCCTCTTCAATATAATCTGGTAATACGGATTTAAATAATGGCTTTAATTGTAATGTTTTAACACCTTCGCCCTTTTGACTTGTTATATTCTGATATCTATGTTGTAAACCATACACAGATTCAAAACTAATATTGTTAAGTAACTCTTTAAGACGTATAAAATTAAAAATTATTCTCGCTCTATCATCAAAATCATCATTTATACAATCTAATAATAACAACGCATTACTATATAATCTTAAATCTTTATCATAGCAATATTCCCTCATACTAACATTAAGTAAATTGGCACTAAGTTCATCATCCATTACCACAATATTATTAGGATTAAAACTAGAACCTACCATGTCCATAGTAATATTAGAATTATAAAAACTTTGCCTGTACATTTCCCTAATTAATTGCGGACATAACTCAGCATCAATTCCTGAATCAATATAATTATAAAATTCCTTAAATACTTTTTGCATATGTGCAAGTTCAATCGAATAAATAACTTGTTCACTAGTATCAGTATCTAACACTTCACCATTTAACGTAGGAATTAAACTCTGAAGTCTAATCTTTAAAGCAGATTTTTCTTCTTCACTAACAGAAGTTACTACAGAGCCATCTAAAACCATATCATCAGTAATAATAAGATCCAAATTATTTTCCAATATATCATCAAATACTTCTACCATGTTTTCCAAAATATCCATTTGATCTAAATAAGATTTTTCAAGTTCTAAATACTGCTCTAAATGCCTTAAACATGATTTATATTCTTTTGAATCCTTAAGTCCCTCTAAATGTAATCTACACATTTCTTCATGTTCTTTATAAATTAAATGTAAAAGTTTTAATAAACCAAAATACTTATCCATTATATTTTCTGGTAATACATGTCCAAATTCAACATCATAAACCTCATCAGAAGGTCTAATATAATCTTCCCTTGCCTCTAAAATACCATCTATTATTTCAATTAATTGTCCAACATAATCTTTAGATTGAAAATTATTATCCATTTTTAATTGGATTTGGTATGCCGTTAAAGTAGACGTAGAAACCATAGTTAGTAGTTTCTCTAAAAAAACAAAATCAAGAATTGACTGAAATTTTAAGTCTTCTGCATTAACTATGCCATTTTCTTCAAGTTCAGCAATCGTAACAAAATCAGGATCAAAAAATTCATCATCTATATCTTCACCTTGCGCAAGTTTACATCTTTGTTCTAAATATTCTTCAATTTCATCAGCACTATCTAAATATGACTCTACAATTTCCAATATTTTATCTTCTTTTCTTCTAAGATATTCTTCTACAAATTCCTTTTTCTCTTCAGCATCTAAATCTAAACCATCCATAATTTGAAGAATCTCAGCCTCATCAGATAAATCACACAATAAATCAAGTTTCATATCAAGTCTGATAAGTTCATCAGTTAAAAACTTACTTTGATATATTCTTTTAAATTCTTCCTCAATTAATTCACGTCTTTTATTCTCATCAGTTTCATTAATAAGAGAATCATGCAAATCAAGTAAACGAAGTAAATCTATTCTATTTTCAAGCGGCTGTTTAAAAATATCACCATGTTGCCCTATACTAACTGCAAATTCACTATCTTCAAAAGAACAAGAAAGTGAATACTTGTTAAATTCAAGATCCGCCTTTTTAGCATAAATAATGTGAGTCATCCTTCCTGTAACTTCCGACATTTCTAATGAAAGCGCACTTTTACTTACACCCTCACCGATTAATTCTAAATCAAGACCTTCCTGACTTTTTTGAGCAACTCTATTTGGAATTTCCTTAATAATTTCACCCAAACATTCAAGTAATAAATCTGAAGAACATGATATACTCCCCAATACTCTATCTTCTTTAGTTGACAGCAACTGTAATTCACTAAGTGTATCCTCATATATAGAACTTTTCACCATATCTTTTAATTCTAAAATTTTCAAAAAATCTAAACTTTTAAATATATCAATTTCATAATTTAATAATATACTCAAAGAATTCATTATTTCTGCTTTATCACCAAACATACCCCTGGCCTACTTTCATATATGTTTCTTCAAGCCCCAATTTACCAATATTATATAATGATACAAAAAGATAGTCAATTACTTTTGCCATTTAACAATCTATATGTTATAATTAATACTAAAGTTATGGAGGTAAAAAATGGTTATAGTTGACTTTATATTACATTGTGATGAATACATTGGTACATTTATCAATAACTATGGTGCTTTAGTTTATTTAATTTTATTTCTAGTTATTTTTTGTGAAACAGGTTTAGTATTTTTACCTTTTCTACCAGGAGATTCACTAATCTTTGCGGCTGGAACATTTGCTGGGATTGGAGAACTTAACTTATTTTACTTATTTATTTTAATAACAGGTGCGGCCATAATTGGTGATACAGTAAATTATGAAATAGGTAAACACTTTGGACGGAAACTTTTAAATAACAAAAAATTTACTATAGTAAAACAAGAAAATTTAGATAAGGCAGATGCTTTAATCTCTAAATATGGTAGTACTGCTGTATTTATAGCAAGGTTTATGCCAATTATCAGAACTATTGTCCCATTTGTTGTAGGCATGGGAAAATTGAATTACAAAAAATTTATTACCTTTAATGCTATAGGTGGTATTGTATGGGTATCATTATTCTTATGTTTAGGTTACTTCTTTGGAAATATTCCATTTGTTGCTGACCACTTTAGTTTAATAATTATAACTATAGTATTCATCTCAGTGTTACCAATAATATATGCATTTATAAAAGGTAAATTAGAAAAAAAAGCAAAATAAAATCCCAAAAGGGATTTTTTAATTTTCTTTTCTTTTATTTAAAAGACAATAAACTACTAACATTATAATTGCAATAAAAACTGAAACTATTCCTGTGATAAGTACACTATGAGAAAAACTACTACTAAAAGCATTAATCATAAATGACAAATTATATTCATTAAGAGCCAAAGTTACTATATCAGTGGTTATAAAACCAGTCGCAATTGTAATTAATCCAGTAATAAGTAAAGACATAAATAGATAAATTAGCCATTTATTTTTATTCTTATTCAAGAAGAAAATCAAGATTAAACAAAGAACAATTAAAACAACTAAAGCAACCTTCACCTTACTACTAAAAATAAATTGAACTTGAGCAAGTTTATCACCATCAATTTTATCATCTACCATACTTGTATTAGGCAAATTATCTACAATACCCGCACTTGCCTGTTTAATTCTAATAACTAATACTTCTTTTTTAGAATCACTTATTTCTATATTACTTTCATCTATCCATTTATCAATATTCGCATCTAACAGTTTATTAAAATCTTCACTAGTTACAACTTCACCTTTTCTATTATTAATAACATAATCAGTCGTAGTTCCAACTACATGTCCCAAAAATTCCTTAACCTCAGTAGAATTAAAAATCACATCCACTAAATCCTTAGAAATACCATGTCTCTCAGCCTCATCATATGCAGTATTAATAATATCAACAATTTCTGCTTTCTGACCAGCAATCACTGAACTATTTTTAATTTTTTCAATCTCGTGGACAACATCAATATTCGAAGTTGTTTTTTCTATACTTTGAACACTAAAAAATGAACTAACGTTGCCTATTAAAAACAAAACATACAACATACCAATAATTATAAATGATAAAATAATCGATATTATGTTTTTCAAAAACTGCATAACATGACCTCCTCTACCATTCATTATAACACGAATAATACTCTTTTCAAAATATAAAAATCCTAATCAATTTCCCAACCACATTTAGTTAAATCAACACACCCATTTTCTTTAAAAGAAACCCCTTCTTCTAATAACAATTCTCTTTGAAAAGTAAAATTAGGAGCAAGCCTCCCCTTATGATTAACCACTCGATGGCAAGGATAATTACCATAAAATTGAGCCAAAGACATAGCCTTACCAACCAATCTAGCATTTTTCTCGTGACCAGTTAATCTAGCAATCTGCCCATAAGTAGCAACTTTTCCATATGGAATTTCGTCCACAATAGAAAAAATTTGATAAAGTAAATCCTCATTTAACCTAACCATTATATCATTCCTTCTTATTAAAAATATTATAGCATGCACAATATTAATTGTAAAAGAAAAAAGTACAAATATAAAGTACCTTTTTACTAACATTTCTTCCTTCTATTATATATCATAGCAGCCTCTGGTAAATCATTTTTAAATTCTAATAATGTCCCACCTAATTTTTGACTATACATTTCGTAAGCAAATGATCTTATAACACTAACAATTTGATTTCCTTCATCCCTCGTAATAGAATACCTTTGACACTCCTCATCTGTAATATTAACAGAACTTAAATGAAATTCAAAAAATATATCTGCCAAATCTTTTCCCTCTGCAATTTTTTTATCTACAAATGGATGATACCTCAATTCTGGAATAATTCTAGGATCATCCATATCAATATTATTTTCACTCTGATATTTAATAAAAGTAGCAGCGGAATGAACTTTATCTATCATATGAACAATCTTTGCTTCGATATCAACTCTATTTTCATAACCGTTTAACAATTCTGAAAAATTTAATATATCACCAAATTGAGATGATAAATACTCAATTGCTATTCCAGTTACACTTTTAATTTCATCATCAGAAACGCCCTCAAACTTGGTTATATCTCCCGTAATAGCCTCTGGTAAATCATGACATATAATATAGTCAATCATTTTATTAAAATCCATGTTAACATTGACAGGAAAATGTTTTTTCAAAATCCTTACAATTAATAATAAATCTAATATATGATTTTTAACATCTTCTATTCTTTCTCTATCAACATGCCAAAGTTGTGGACCAGTTCTAACCGTATCACCTAGTATATCAAATACCATAAATAATTTTACTTCTTTATTAAAATTATAATCCATATAAACCTCCCATAAAATATTATTAATTTAAAAAGAGCCAAGTAAAAACAAAAGATTTCAAAGTCTTTTAGTATAATTATCGTATCATCACACAAACCTTTTGTCAATCATATTTAAACGCGTTTAAATACCCTTAATTTTAAAAATAATTCATTCCAAACAGAAAAATGGCACAAAATTGTACATTTTTTTCTATGCACATTTTTTGTGTACCAAATTTATTTAAACACTAGACGAAGGGGTATATTTATATTCTAATACTGGAATTTAGTTTTTCTACTTTTATACTTCTATTAAAGAATCTATTTTAATTATTTTACCAAAAACAGTTATATACACTAGAATAGGAATAGGACAATACTTAATTAGAAATAATTTTTAAAATCACATAATAAAAGAGTTCTCAGAAATTTATTAAAAATCCCAAAAACTCTGTACATTACTTTATTATTTTATATGCTGTTGACAATTAATCACTTACTCTGATGTTAACACCATCAACATTTTTATATACTCTTTTTGAATTTTTAGATACTTTATTCATTATCTCATCTTCTAAGTCAAATCCTAACATTTCAGATAAGCCCATTAAATAAATAGCAACATCTGCAAGTTCTTCTCCCAAATCCTCTTTCTTTTTTCTATAAGCGTCATGTGCTTCGGCTACCTCGCCATATAAAAAGCAAAATTCTTTATTAACATCAGTTGTATTAAATCCTTTATCCAATTTATTTTGCCAAATATCTTTTTGTATTTTTTTCATTTCCATAACATTATACCTCCTTATTGTAGTAATTATAATAATCTATTACCTTATTCAAATTATATAATAAAAATTTATCTAATTCAATAGGTGTTAGAGATTTATTATTTACTATTGTGACTACAGGGTATGTTTCATCATTGATTTTTATACAACCACAATTATTATCATTTTCTTCATAAACAAATATATCTTTTCCATATACTTGTTCCATAGTTTCTTCTGAAACAAAGTGTCCGCCATTAGAAAATCTATCTATGTTTCTTTGCTTTCTAATTTCTAAGTCAGAAGTTAAATTTATAATTATTGTATTTGCTCGTTTTGAAAGTCTATTTAAAACTAATTCTAAACTATGTCCATAAATATCAGTGTCTATTTCCTTTCCATATTCAGGATCTAGGCCTCTTGAAAACTGAATTATATTATTTTTTTGTTGTAATACAGTTACCGCTTTTTCTAAAATCAAATCCCATAATATAGGTCTCACAATGTCGTGCCCATTACCAGTTTTAGAAATTTTACTATAGTGATTTATTCCATCATAATTAGAAATATATTCATCATAAATATCCTGCATAAATTTTATTTCAGATTTAATTTTTTCAAAAGATACTTTATCATTGCTAATTGATAGATCATCCATCATAAAAGTTTCTAACAGTGGTGCTAAATCATCTATAACGACAAAAATATCAAAATACTTTTTAATAAATTCTATAAACGTGGTTTTCCCAGCACAGGAATTACCAATTACAATTATATTGTTAGGTATCTTGTTTACCTTTATATCTAACATAACAGTTGAAGCGTCTGAACTTAAATATCCTACCCTTTGAATAGAAAGTAGACTGTTATTAATTCCTTGAATAACCGCAGGAACGAGATTTTTTTCTTTTATATATTTAGATAAAAAGCCACCAATAAAAGTATCACCTGCTCCAGTAGTTGAAACAATATTATCTATATTGGGAATTTCAAAAATTAAATTCTCATTTTCTGTTATTGCTATAACTGGCTTTTCTTCATTAGTAATAACTTTTATAGGTATTTCTTGTACAACATCCTTAATTAAAGAATATTCATTTAAATTACAAAATAAAATATCTATTCTATTTAAATATTTTTTTATATACGGAATATAGTCACGTACACTATGAATCATTACATCAATAGATAAACTTTTATATTTTATTTTTGGATTATTCAAAATCTTATCTATATTAACACCTTTTCTAAATGAAACGTGTAAATGATTAATGTCTAACATATCATTTATTAAAAAATCACCATCATAACATTTTTTAGAAACGCAGGTTCCATCTATCTCGTTAATCTCAAATTCCGCTAATTTATTGTTATTCCCTATCAGCGAAATATCGCTATGTTCCAATTTTTGTTTCAAATCTTCACTTATGTTGCTTATAATTGCAATATTACTATCTGAATTAAATCTACATGAATATGCACTATATAAGGCACTCCCACCAAAAGTTCTATAACTACCTTTTTTAGTTATAATATTATCAATCGAACTATTACCAACAAAACAAATATCTATCACTATTATCTAAGTTTCCTAGCAAATCCCTGTACAGCAGTTTCATTCATTTCATGAGTATTAATTCTATATACATCTACAAATTGTTGGCTATAATCCATAATAGCATCATAATAACTATTTAATTCATTATAATAATTTTCTATATTGGCATAATCCGAATCATCATATTGTCTACGTTTTAAAAGTTCATCTTTAGGGGCAGTCAAATAAATTATTGACAAACCCCGTTCTTTATATGCAAGTAAGAGTTTTGTATAAGCCTCTAAATCTATTTTACTTCCACCTCTAAGAACAGGACCATATACCATTTCACTAATAAATGAACGATCCAGCACTAACGAACTAGTATCTTTATCTAAAAGTCTCATATATTTTGTAATCAAATCTAAATTTTTTTCATCATAACCAAAATGGTGCTTTTTCATCCCCTGTGTTACAAGATAATCAACTAGTGTAGTTTTTCCTACTCCATCTATTCCTTCAACAATAATCACTTTTTACCCCCTATCAACTTGCCTATCACATAGGCAAAGTGTTTTTATATCATTATTATTTAATGGACAATTTTCTGGTTTATGCTTGTTACAATAATGTCTTTTATAATAAATTAAAACCAAGTGTGCCCACCATGTAGCATTATTATAATCGGGTATTTGTAAATCCTCATAACCATTATTAATTATTATATCCTCTAAATCCAAGTCATCAACCAACGCCTCTAATTCTTTGCGTAGTTTATCATGACCTATTGCATTTTTATAAACATCAAATCCTAAGCAAGGCAACTCAACATCTTTCATACCACTGTCTACTGGCATTATACCTGAATCATAATATCCTCGCATATATAGTACACAGCATTGTGCTACTTTATAAGATGCTCCATTAACATTTTTAGCAATTAACTCTATTAATTGGTCATTAGGTAGTGTCTGTAATTCTTGCTCATACATTTCAATAAATTCTATCATAGAAGATAAATATTTGTATCTTGTATTAGATAATCCCAATCCCTTAATTATAGATACAATTTGTTCCTCCGACATATTTTTTATTTCTTCAAAACTATATGAATTTAATTCATCAATTACCTTTTTATAACTATTTATCATACTATATGAAATTCTTGTTGATAATCCAGCAATCAATAAACGTTTTCTATAATCTTCAACTTCTAATGGCCACCACATATTATTATCATGATTTTTAAATATATCTTCTTTAACATCTGGACAACTACTACAAATATCCAAAATTCGTTTTAATTCTTCTTTTGTCATAACTACTCCTCTATTAATCTTCTCTGATAATTTTATTAAACATACTTAAATTACTAGAGATTATTTTAGTATTTAATTGTTTTTCTAATTTATCTATAAAATGAAGTGTTGGTAAATTTGTACAAGAAATAATTATATTTTCATAGTCGCTTTTATAATTATTGATAATAAACTGTTCTAATTTATTTATACCAAAGTCAAAATAATCTTTTGTATTTAATAAATCCAAATTTATACTTTTTAATACCTTAATATCATTATTAAATAATTCTTCCTGTACTTTTGATCCTAACACATCATTATATGGTGTTATAAGCAAACATTTTGAAATATTATTTTTCTTTGCCTCTTCAATCAATGATACAGCGGGGTTATTGCTAATAATTTTATCACTATTAATAAGTGCTGAAGAAGTACAAAAGTAAGCAATATAATCCACACCTAGATATTCTAAATCTTTTATTTTGTTATAACTATCATCGGCTAAATCTTTTAAAAATTGTACCTTATCATCTTTATAATTAGTTTTATAATTTAATTTAGATACATAAAAGGCATAGTCATCATGTTTTATAAAATTTTTAGAAAATAAATATTGTAATTCATATTCAACCGTAAGGTTTGTTTTAGGAATTAATAAGCCTATCTTTTTCATACTAATTCTCCAATCAATGTTCTATTACCATCATAACCTATAACTTTTACTCTATAAAAATTATCCAAATCAAGTTTTTGATTTTTTATTACTACTCTGACAGGACAGGTAGCCATTTGTCTTAAAATAGAATTACCATCTTTATACATTTCCATCCTTAATTCTGAAATAATTAAGTTTAATGGAAAAACCGTTTTTAACATTGGTATAGAAAATTCATTTTCAATTGATTTAGACCAACTAGTAAATTCTTGCAATTCCTTTGAATTATAGTGATCAAATTGTTCCCCATATGGCGAAGTTAGTTTTCTTACAAATACTCTCCTTACAAAATCTCCAGAAGACAATATTTTGTTAAAATTTTCTATATTATGATGTAAAGTATCATTGCTTTGCCCATCTAATCCATAAATAATGTTTATTCCTGGCAAAAGTTTAGGTATTCCTGTTTTGCCTCTCTCTTTACCATATTTATTAATTATAGAAATGGATTTATGAATATCGTCTATTGTCCCATTTAAATTACATTTTTCACGAACTACAGAATCAAAAGATTCTATACCAAATGGAGTTATATTACCATCAGTTGTATATTTTGCCACAATCCTAGTAATTTCTTTTCCCTCTTCAGTATTAACATTATGAGGACTCACATTATCTATATGTAATGTTTTTATATTAGGACAAGCATTCCAAATCATGTGAAAAAGTTTTTCTATTTCATTCACATTACAGTTTTGATACGCATAGAAATTAGGCTGTCTTCCTAATCTAAAATATCTTGCCCCCAAATCATAACAACTTTTAATTTCTTTAACAATGTCCTCTTTATCCCTAAATTGTAAAGGTAACCCTCTCATCCCCTCTATACAGAAAGTACATCCTGGATTTCTATTACATCCAGTTGCTGTTTCTATTTCAAAAACAAGTGGTCTTTCAAGTTGTGTTAAAATATTTGATGAATAGATAGCAATATCTTTTAACTGATTATAGTTTGATTTAAATTTTTGTTTTGTTTCACCTAAAAAGTAATTATAAGTATTTCCGAAAATTATATCATTAAATAAGTTTCGTGGAACTGTTTCCTTGACTGTTTTTCTAGTCAACTCACTTCCTCCTAATGAATAAAATAACAACTTATTTGTATCATTATTACTAAATTTATGTAATAATTCCTCCACTTCACTAAAAGTTGGTGGTTCTGCTGAAACATACTCATATTTAACAAAACATCCCATAACAACATAAATATTTTTGGCATTTTCAATAATACTACTTACATCATTTTTATTTTTCGTAGTATTTAAAATTCTTTTATTAAAGGAATTTTCAAAATGTGTCTCACCATTCGCATATCTTAAATCATCAATCGTTAAATAATAATATTTAACATTTGCTTTCCCCAAACAACCAACTATATATCTAGAGTGAACACTTAAAAATGGGGGAACACCTAATCCCGATGGCTCATCTGTATAACAATCTATAATTACATCATAATCCATAAAATGCCTCCTATTTAATCTATTAAAGAAATAGCATGAAAAGGAATAAATTTTTCTCCTAGTTGTTCTATTCCCATAAACAATATATCATGAGTATCATCAATTAAACACACATAATTACAACTATCTGAATTCAACTTTTCCTTGATTACATCAATTTTCGCTTGTTTTCTATCTATAAAATTATCATTCATAGTAAAAAACATATTTTCTCTTTTAAAAAATGGAGCATATTTTTGAAGCCATAAAACTTTCTCATTTGCTTGTTCTTCATAAAGACATGAACTTAAAATAAATAATTCAATCCAGTCTATTTTATTTATTTCCTTTAAGTTATTAATAGTTGTAATTATTGGACGTTTCTTTAAATATATACCCTGAACATTATTTTTGATATTTATACCCTCACCAAATCTATAGTCGGCTATAACACCATCCATATCCACAAACATATATAGTTTTTTAATATTTTTTTGCTTTTTAATTCTATCCAATTCTTCTAACAAATACATATAATAATCGCCTCAATTATAATAAAAAACAGACAATAAAACTTAAAATATAATGCATTTATCTGTATAATTTATACTTATAGATGTTACCATTATCAAGTAATTACACTATATGCAAAATAATATCGTTTTTATTAATCTTATTATACACTGCAGTATCCAAAAGTCAATATAATCAATACCAAATAAGTCATATAAATTAATTGTTAAGTACATAACTTGAGTCTATAGGAGTAAATTTATTTGAATCCTCATTGTAAGGATGAACTTCCAAATGTAAATGGAGTCCTATTACTTGTGAACCATTCATTTCTACTATACCTATTTTTTGTCCTACAGTTACTTTTTGTCCATCAGCAACTACAATTGATTTTTCAAGCATATAATAATAATGAGTTCTATATACTTTATTATCAATTTTATGTTCTAAAATGACAGTCTCTCCAGTAAGACTTGAAAATTTATATGAAACAACATAGTCCTAAACCAATTAGTTGCAAATGCGCACACTACTGAAGAAAAAAATCTCAACTATAACATAAAAATATAGAAAAGATTAATAAGAAAATTAAAGATTAAAATTTTATTTTTAAAATTATTATAAATGTTTTTGTACAATAAAAATTCCAACTAAAGGCATCATCTATCTAACTAAATAAAAAACACAGAATTTTTCCTGTGCATATATATTAACTCGATTGCTTAGAGTTATGTTATAAATGGCAGTGGAAGCAGGATTTGAACCCACGACATTCGGTTTTGGAGTATTTCGTACAAATTTATTTTTAACTATTTTTAATCAATATTTACTACAACAAAATTAATTGATTGCCACTTTTTTAATTAAATTCCAAGCAAATTTAATCCGAATTAACTTATCTACAATTTTAATTATATTCTTAGTAATAATGTACCAATTTTTAAAAGACTTGTGTTCAGAGTCAAATTTATGACTAATACTATAAACCGTTTTTATTTATATAACTCTAACGAAATATCATTTAGTGGTCGTATGTTATTTTTAAGTTGTAACATATAATTATCTAAATCATCTAATGTTTTTCCATGAAACTGAATTATATCATTTTCATCTAAATTAAATTCCTTTTTTAAAACATTATTTATTGTGTATAAGACATAATCAATTAATTTTCTTTGGCATTTCATAGCAGTAATTCTTCTATATAAATTATAATAATCTGTAAAAAAGTCATTACTATAACTATCATAATAAACATCCTTAGTAATCTTGTTTTTCGCCAAAGTTCCTCTATAATTCATATCAACAATATATTTCATACTATCAACATCATTATCAGTTTCTTTAAATACTTTGTTATGATTTAATGCTGTTAATTTTTTTATTATCTTTTTTCTTTTAGGAACGATTTGCTTAGGTAAAATAAATTTTATAGTACGACTATTTTTGGTCTTATGAGTAATAAAATTAATTTGTTTTTTATTCTTATTTTCAGTTACTTCATAAAATAAAATATCTTTTCCATTTCTAATTAATCTTTCACATTCACGTTCAATTACTTCATGAAATCTAAATAATGAGATATATTTAGAAAGTTTCGATTTATTTCCTTTTGCAAAACTAAAAAAATTATGATAATCTTCTGAAAGACTAAATAGTATCAAACGACCATACTCCTCAATGAATTTTTCTTTTTCCATTATATATTCCATACTATCGCATCCTTTCTGACCAATTATATTTTGCTTTATATTTCTTATCTTTTTCACAATGTTTATTCACACAATAAACTAAATATATTTCATAAAAATCATAAATAAATCCCGTCATATCATCAAATTCAAATTTACTTATAATTTCATCTTTAGAATCAACAACCTTTTGAGAAAAGGGGCCTACATACTTAAACTTTAATAGTCCACTAGATCTTATAAACCTTTCAATTTTCATTTTTAAATTTGTATCAACTAAAGTGTGCGAAAATATATTTGACTCAAATAATTCAGCAGAAGTTTTACATTTATTAAGAAAGCGTTCCTTATCTTCCTCTTTAGAAACTAATTCATTAGTGTTGTCTATTACAAGTTGTTCCCAACGTTTATCATTTTTAAGTCGGGAATAATATATAGCTAATCCACTTATATTCATAAAATTTATTGTTGCCATTGTATATTTACTTATAACATATGGAGGATTTGCATCTTTTGGAATAATATCACCTATTAGATAATCTCCTATTGAGCAAACCAACACAAATTTTTTGTACAATTTTTCAAAGCCGCTATAATTATTCTCCATTATCAAATCCAACATTAAATTTGTTAGATGGTAATAATTCTCTCCAATGAAATCTATTTGAAAAGTATCAATATCATATTTTTCAAAGTATAATATGCCACTAACATCACAATATTTACTAACACTTTCAACATAATCATCTTTAATTTTCTTATTTATATCAACAAATTCAATATTCTCATTTTTGAAATTAAGAATTTCTTTTTCATTTAATTTATCAGAAATCTTTTTATAATACTTCATTCTAAAATCTATTTTATTGTTTAGTTCTATAATTCTAGAATAAATAATGGCTGCATTTTTATGCAATCCTAGTTTTATCATTTTTTCAGCAATTGTATTTAATTTTTCAATACTGCTTGATACATATTCGATTAAATCTTTCAAGTATCTGATAATCAATACCTTAATATATTCCTCGCAAAAATAAGATTTAGTTATTATACGCTTTTCAACATATCTTTCATTTTCTAATTTTTGAACAAAATTACTAAAAACTTCATTATTAATTATATAATTATTGCATTTTAAGAGTTCTTTTTTATCAAACTTGTTCCAATTTATAGAAAAAAGTTTTTTTAAACTTTTTTCTAAATAATCAGAAAAATTATTACAAACATCAATATAATATAGTCCAATTATATCAATTAGACCAACAATATATTTATTATCCTTTAATTCCTTATCATCAAAATTTATGTTGGAAAGTATATAGTTAATTAACTCTTCGTTTTTACTAGTCCAATACTCCAAGTCTCCACTTTTCGAAAACATCTCAAAACAATTATTATATGATGCAAAATAATTATATAACTTCTTAAACTCTTTTTCTTTTAATAAATTGTCAAGAATTTTTTGATTTATTTTAAATAAACTATTTTCGAAGAAATAGTTATCTCTTATTGTTATAGGAGATAATGAAGTGCCAGTTTCAATAGCCATCAATATTTCCGTCGCCTCTCCTTTAAACCAATATTTAGGTTGCAATCCATTAGGAAACCATAATGAATTATATGGTATTTTATTCTTAATATTTGAATAATTTGCTATTAATAATAAATTGGTTTCTAGTAGACTATACATTCCTTCAAAATCCTTATCTTTTATTAAAGAGTTAGCTAGATCATTTAATGAATTTATATTATTATCTACTTGCTTAAAATGATAAACCTGGAAAGGGTGATAATCATATTTATATGCACCAACTCGTATCTTACCAAAAATATCATATATTTTATTTGCTGTATTTTTACCTATAAGCATAGTATCAGAAAAAATAAAAATCCTTTTTGATAATTCAATGAATATTACGATTATTCTAATGGTTAAAAATATTATAATAATTGCCATAATTATGTCTGAATTTAGACCAATAATATTAAGTAACAATACTATAAGTGTAATAATTATATAATTTTGTATAGAATTTATATATTTTCTATTTGTACTTTCATTTAATAATTCTTTAGAAATTCTACTTGAAAGATGGGCATATCGTGAAGTGAATATTCCTGATAAATTAGCATAAAATAATGCTATTAAAAATCCTGCAATACTAACACAAGAAACAAGAAAATTCATAAATAAGCCCTTGTCATATTTTAAATATAATATTATACTGCTTTTCCAATTTAGATCAATAAAAATAATATCAATAATAGTGCTAATTAAGAATAAGAGCATTGTAACAAAAATTCCTTTTAAAATTTTTCGCAAAACCAATAATATTGTACTTAATGATAGAGGAAAATCTTTTTTTATGTTTCTTTTTTTGTTATCTATCTTATTAATAATACTTTGTATTTTAAGTTTCCTTTTATCTTTTAATTCTTTCTTTTTCCATTTTTCGTAATTATAAATGTTTTTAATAAGCATAGAAACCCTCCCAATTTTCTATATAATACAATTATAATGAAATAATAAAAAGAGATAATAAATAAAATATCCCCATTTATTATCTCTCTATCCTAATCACAAACGCATTTGTAAAACAACAAATTGAGTTTATGTAATTTACATATGGCAGGGGAAGCAGGACTTGAACCCACGACATTCGGTTTTGGAGACCGACGTTCTACCAACTGAACTATTCCCCTAAAAAATTCCAAGCAAGTCAATTATACCACATACTTATATTTTATTCAATAACTTTTAAAACTTTCATATATTATATTAGGTGATAAAATGATTATTCAAGCAACATCAAAAGATCGTGATATGCTCGCTCGTTTAATGAGAGCAGAAGCAGTAGGTGAAGGTGACCTTGGTATGCTTATGGTAGGTAATGTTATAGTTAATAGAGCAATTGCAAACTGTTTAACATTCAAAAATACCAGGACAATTCCCGAAGTAGCCTACCAATCTCCAGGTGGTTTTTCAGGCGTAAACAGTCCACTATTCTACAGTAATCCTACCACTATGGAACAAAATTTAGCGGATAAAGTCATTAGAGGTCAATACTTCTATCCGGCCACTAACGCTTTATGGTTTTATGCGCCAGGGACTAACCAATCATGTAAATCAACATGGTGGGATCAAGATTTAAGTGGAAAATATAAAAACCATTGCTTCTATCAACCAGCACCAGGAGTATGTCAAGAAATCCATTAAAAACAATTTTTATTGTTTTTTTTTACTATTCTTTTTTACCTTTTTTTGATAAAATAAACATAGAGGTGTAGTAACTTGAATAAGTCGTTGTTTTATAAAATTTTAAACTACATATTTTTATTTTTTTCATTTGCTATAATTGGTTACATTTGGGAAACTTGTTTAAAACTAGTTCAAACAGGAAACCTAGTAAATAGTGGAACATTATTTGGACCATGGCTACCAATTTATGGAATGGGCGGAATTGCAGTACTAGTTTTATTAAATAAATATAAAGAAAAACCAATAATAATTTTTCTATTATCATTGTTAGTCTGCACAATAATAGAATATAGTTGTAGTTGTTATTTAGAATATACAAAAGGAATAAGATGGTGGGATTACAGCAACTACTTTATCAATATAAATGGTAGAGTTTGTTTAGAAGCCTCAATTATATTTGGACTTGCCGGTTGTGCAGTTATGTACATTGGAAAACCCATCTTCACTAATATATTTAAAAAAATACCAAAATACTTACAAATCATCATATGCACTATTTTAATAATACTATTTTTAGTAGACACAATTTATTCTAGTTTTAATCCTAATACAGGTGAAGGAATTACATATAATGAAAAACGCTAATTAGCGTTTTCTTTTAATTTCAAATAAATTTGAGCCGTAGCCGCTTCCTTATAAGGATTTGAATAAAGTATAGCCGACAATCCTAAAGTAACAAAACTTAATAAATACCAACCAATATAAGACATATCAAACTTGAACATTTCCCACTTATTACCATTCATCATTTTTTTAGATAATAAGAAAGCCTCTTTAGAATTAATATTTGGATTATCTGCTAAAATAAATGGAATCATTCTATATTCATAAATCTTTATAAAAAATCCAACTATCGTAAACAACCATAAGAATAAATATAAGGTTTGTAAAAATAAAGTCTTAACAATTCCATAATAGCTCTTATTTCGAAATGGGTCTAAAATAACTCCAACCTTCGTTTTATCATTAGAAATATTTTTAATAAAAAATTTCCTACTTCCTACAATAATAGGATTACAAATCAAAAATACATAAACAAATTCTATTGCGCAAATAAGGGCTAAAATTAAAGAATCTTCAAAATTATTAAGTATAAAATCTTTAACCGAACCAACAAACTTAAACACATAAGAAATTGTTCCCGTTACACCTTCAACAGCAACCGTCAAAAAATTATCATCACCATCAAATATTTTCATATTAGTTAACCTATCAGTCGTTTGAATAACATTTTCTGGTACACTAACTTCTGTATCATAACCATGAATAATAGTAACAGAACTACTATATTCACACCCTAAAAAAGCAAGTAAAAAACACACAAATACACAAGGCCAATAATTTTTTTTAAAACGTTTTCGTCCATCTTCCTTAAACTTTTTTCGATTCCACATATCTAGGCTCCTATCTATTATAATTATAAACAAGTTTTAACATTATTTCAAGAAAAAGGATAACTAAACATTAATATTATACATTTGTTAGTAAAAAGTAAAATATGCTATAATAAATAAAAGGAGGTACAATCATGAATAACTTTTGTAAATATTGTGGAAAAGAATTAACTGAATCCCAAGACATTTGCTTAAACTGTGGAAAAAAAGTCGATGAAACAAATACACAAACAACTACAGAAAATAAAAATGCCATTAGAGGTTTTGTTCTAGGAATAATTTCCGTTATTGCTTGGATTATTCCATTATTTGGGTACCCTGTTACTATCTGTGGAATAGTATTTAGTGCCAAAGGACTTAACATCAAAACTAATAAGGGTTTAGCAATCGCCGGTTTAGTATTATCTATAATCTTCCTAATATTCACAATAATAAATTCAATTGTTGGTGCAATAATAGGAGTAACTAATAATTATTAAGATTGAAAATTAGAATTAACTTCTAATTTTTTTTATAAAAAAAAGGAACTTAATTATTTCCTTGAATCTTTGTAAGTTTCAAGTTTAAGTTCATTTCTTTTCCATTACGGCTAACATTAAGTTTTACAGTATCGCCAATATTATGTTTATATAAAATATATTTAAAATGAGCAGAATTTTTAACCTTAGTTCCATCTACAGATAAGATAACATCATTGGCTTGTAAACCTGCTTCAGCAGCAGAAGAACCCTTTTGTACTTCACTAATAACTACACCATCAGTCGCATCTTTATCTAGTTTAATATTATTTCTATATAGCAATGCTACATTACTTACATCATACATTACTACACCTATATATGGTCTTTGAATTTCCTTACCACTTTCAAGTTTATCCACTTGTGCCATAGCAACTTCAATAGGAATAGCAAATCCCATCCCCTCTACTTCGTTAGTAACTAATTTCATTGAAGTAATACCAATAACCTCGCCATTAATATTTACAAGCGGCCCACCACTATTACCAGGATTAATAGAAGCATCAGTTTGTAACACTTCCATCATATAATTACCACTATTACTAGATACAGTAATAGTTCTAGCTTGATTAGATAAAATACCTTTAGTAACAGTTCCCATATATTGACTATCAATTGGCGTTCCAACAGTAAACACTGTATCACCAATCTTACTCTTAGTACTATCACCAACACTTGCAACATCAATTACCTTATCTGCATCAATCCTTAAAACCGCCAAATCAGCATAACTATCACTACCAAGTAAAGTTGCAGAAACCAAATCACCATTAATAGTAGACACTTTAATTTCAGTTGCACCATCAACCACATGATGATTAGTCATAATATAACCATATTTACTATCTTTTTTATAAACAAAACCAGATCCTGAACTAACAACCTGATTATACTTATAAGATTCAACATATATAACAGCATCATATATTTTATCAACTGCTGTACTAATTGTATTTGTTTCTTCAATTGTTACATTAGAGCGACTACCTGTAGTTTGAACAGATTCCTCTTTACCGCTTGTAAAATACAAAGTTCCTAAAACCCCTATCAAAAATACAACTAAAATGACAACAACATTTATTATTTTTCCTCGCATATTTCCTCCTAGTTCAATTCTTTTATATCATACCAATTAATTGGAAAACCTATTTTATTTAAAATACTTTCAAGTGAAACGGTATCCACAATTTCATCCAAAATTTCAACTTCATACCTAAGTTCAGAAATCAAATCATTAAATTCATCTTCTCTAAGTAAAAATTTAAGCATTATTACTAAACAAAATAAATCATTTTTCCCATATTCATAAATATCATCAATCATATTTATATTAAGCATATTATGATATTTACAGTCTGGAATCATTCTCTGGGTTCTGTGATCATATAAAATGTCCTCATGTGCACAAACATTTCTAAAATTAGCTAAAATAGCCAGATATATTTCTAATGTTTCCGCATCCAATCCATATGCACTTGCTATACTTTGCTGATCTTCCTTTTTCAAAATGCCATAAAATTCAGCCATAGTTCCAAAAGATAAAACCTTAACTAAAATCCACATAGGAATATATCCATAATTATCGATATAGTGCATAGTTGCTGTATGCTTTCTTCCATTAACTCTGATTTGTCTACGTACCTTATTTAAAATATCATTTACCTGTCTATCAGCAAGCTTGTCCTGTGTAAAGTTATCAGGATTTAAATAATCCTTTTCTTTAAATCCATACTTCTTAGATAAATGATAACTTATAATAGACTTAATATTATTTTCAACTATTAAAATATTTTTAAAAAAAGTATTTCTGATTCTACGATCAAAAGAAAAAACTGCATATAATTCTTCAAAACTAGTACCAGTCAAAAATTTACTACGACTACCAGGTTCTGTAAACATATGACGATAACCACTTATAAAGAAATAATTTTCTCTAAATAAAATATCTCTAACTTTTTCCTCATCATTGATAACTAACCCTCTGGCTCTTAAAATATCAATTTGCTCATCAATGGTTTTAAATATTTTATGATTCATCTTAGCCATCTCTATCACCTACAATACATTATACCACACTTTTATTCCAAGTTTTAAAATAAACATTTTTTCACATTATTTTTCAAAATATTTCACAACTGACTTACGAACCACCTCTGCCACCTTATCTTGATAGGATTTCTTTTGAAGCATATACCTTTCATTTGCATTAGATAAAAAGCCTGCTTCTAAAAGTATCCCTGGTCTATTAATACGATGCTGCATATATTTTGTATTATTTTCCTTATAATCCCTAGTAGTATTCAAATAACGTTTTAACTCTTCTTGAAAAATAGCCGCTATTTTTTGATTCTCTGAATTAATATTATCATAATAAACTTGAGCACCATACCAAGAAAAACTTTCAGATGCATTTAGATGAATTGAAATAAACATGTCACATCCCGATTTATTAATAATATTAGCCCTCCTAGACAAATCACTACGTTTTCGATTATAAGCATGATTAACTGATAAATCATAATCATCATATCTAGTTAAATATACAGTAGCCCCATCATCCTTTAAAGCCTTCATTATCCTATTACTTAACTGTAAATTTAAATCTGATTCCTTAACATTTTTATAATAAGCCCCAGGATCATTACCACCATGCCCTGGATCTAAATAAATAACCTTATCAAGTAAAGGTAAATCTTTATTTTTAGCACTTACAAAATTAAATGCACATAATAAAATAGCAATAACTAAAAACACACCTACTTTATAGTTTTTCATACTCTTCACCTATATAAGTATATGTTTTTTTCTATTCGTTATTATTTTTTCTCAATAGTAATAGTATATCCATACTTTTTAGCAATCACCATCAAAGTTTCAAATGTATATCGTCTAATTCCTCTTTCATAACCCTGTACGGTCATTCTACTCAAACCTAAATCCTTCCCAAAATCCTTCTGTTTTTTTCCAGTCCATTCGCGCATAATTTTCATTACTTCTGCTTCTGTATATTTATTGGCAACTAGCCTCATTCAATTTCACCTCTCGCAAAGCATACTTTATGAATGCTTAATAATATCAGAATGCATACAAATAGTATGTATTATATCTTTCTTAATAAATTAACTAGATATACTAATAAAAACACAATGATATAAGGAGTAAAAAATGAAAAAACATAGAAAAACTAGAAATAAAAGAAAAAAACATAGAAAACTAATAATCTTAAGTGTGATAAGTTTTCTATGCATAATGAGCGCAGGCTATGCCGCATTTCAAACTCACTTAAATATCGCCGCAAAAGGAAATATAAAAGAAATGATTGCTGCTAAATATTTAAAAAAACAAGTAATAACATCAGGTGATGGCCTATATGAAGATATATATGAAGAAGGTAGATATACCTACAAAGGGGCAAATCCAAATAACTATATAAAGTTTAATGATGAAATGTGGCGAATAATGAGCGTAGAAAACAATAACACATTGAAAATAATTAGAAATGAACATATTACTATCCAATCCTGGGATCAAGTAGGTAATAGAAATAATACAGTTGATACATATTGCCAAGAAACGAATAATTATGGATGTAATATATGGGCGGCTACAAATAATTTAGTAGGTTCTCCCTCTGATTTTATAACATACAATCCAACTGGCAATAAAAACACTGCCACTGAGATTATTAAAGGAAAAGTCACTAAAGATAGTACAGTAAATACCTACTTAAATACAGAATACTATAATAACATGCAAGATAAAGAAAAAATTAATACTGGACCTTTCTATGTAGGATCACCAGGTAACCACAACGACGACGAAACTTGGAGTTCTAACATAATGCAAGAAAAGGCTTATATTTGGCAAGGAAAAGTCGGCTTAATGACAATAAGTGAATATGTAAGAGCAAATCCAAACATAACAACATGCAACTCACTTAGTGCTGGTTTTAAAAGTGCAAGCGACTGCGGTCAAAACAACTACCTCAATAAAGGATCATGGGAACAAACAATAACCCCATCGAGTGAAAGCACCCTCGGAATAGCCACAATAAGGGAAAATGGAAGTATTACCAACTCTAATACGAACAGTAACTACAAAGTTAGACCAGTTATATATACTTTTTCTAATATTACTTTAACTGGTGAAGGTACAGAATCAAATCCATATATAATAAAAAACGCCTAATTAGGCGTCAAATATCCAATAAACACAGTTTGTTTATTGGTATTTTTTTTGCAAGTTATTAAAGTAAGTGTCTGCTTATTATTTCTTTTTATTTTCACAAAACCTGTCTTTTCCACATCATAAATATTTGATATAACATAAGAATATTTATGACCTTTATAATCTACAAAAACCCTATCCCCAATATTTACTAAATCTAAATGTTTAAAATAAGCAATAGAAGAACTTCCACTATGGGCTGCCAAAATCAAATTACCATTTTTATCAGGCATAGTAGAACCATCAATAACTTGTATTCCCCTATCCACATTATTTTTTAACTTATCATTAGGATAAAATTCCTGATTCAAATTTATTTTGGGAATAGATAAAACAGGATTATTATTGTAATCAGCAAATGCAATATTTAAAGATAAACTAGATATAACCGCGCATAATTTAGTTAAACCTAGAAGCATTATAATTAAATCCTATAACCACATCAAACCTTTTAACAATATCATCTTCTAAAGTATTAGGAACTCTAACAACTTCAGTTGGAGTTTCTTTATTTTGTACTCTTAAACTAAGTTCATCTTGATTAGAAAGCCTTAAAGACGCTAATTTTTGAGAATTATCCTTTACATATACAAGTAAAGTTTTATTATCATAGTGTTTTTTCGATAATGTTACTTCTTCCATAGGTTTTTCCTCATCATTAAAAGTTATAATAAGTTTATCATCATCTATAGAAATATTATGATATTTACTTAAACCAACATCATAATTACTAATTACACCATTTTTATCCTCCAAAATTAACTTTTCAGAAACCTCTCCAGTAATAATATCATTAATAAAAGAAGGTTTCTTTTTATCCTCTTCAATTAATCTTAGAATTTCAGATTTTTCTTTTTCAACATTAATTATAGAACCACCATTATTTTCACCAGTAGTCCACTTAATATTAACATTTCCGGCAGCCTTCCAAATTAATTCTTGAGTTGCAATATAATATTTATCAGTTTGATGACCTGGATATTCATACCCATAATAACCTAACCTTTCAATATAAGCCTTAGTATCATCAGAAAAATCAACCTTAGACCAATCCTTATAACTATCATAAACCTTAGTAGTAATTTCTTTACCTGGTTCAATACAATATGCTAGTCTATCAGCCAAATAAAACATCGTAACATGATTAGATTCAAATTTACCATCAACAGTCAAATTATAATAAATATTATCTAACCTTTTATAAGAAATATTTTCTGCATGCACATTACACAAATAAGAAATAAATAAACAAACACCTAAACCTGCTAAAAAAACTTTTTTCATAAATCCTCCTTTCTTGCCCCTCAATTGTAATATACTGCATGCACCTACCAAATTCCTGCTTTTTTTATGAAATTTACCAAATTCCCTTTTTCGCATATTTTTTTATGCAAATTTAACAAATTAACTAACAAACTCATAAGTAGTAACAAAAACATCATCAGGTTTAATATATTTAAAAACATATTTATCATTCTCAAGGCACATAATAATACCAATAGTTTTATCATTAAAAACTTCCTTAATATGCTCATCAACATATCCCATATACTTCTTAACTTGTCCAATATGCTCTGCTTTAAATGAAGTAGTCTTTAACTCTAATACTACATAACAATTAAACTTAACATTATATAATAAAAAATCTATATAATGATAATTATTTCCTATTTTTATTTTTACCTCATGATCTACATAAGTAAATCCAATACCTAATTGTTTTAAAAAATTACTCATATCCTCCAAAATGGAATTATGCACAAAAAGTTCATTTATCTTATCAGTACCTACCTTTGTATTTATAATAACTGGGTCTTTTATTAAAGTATTTACCTTAGGCTCACTTAGTTCTTCCTTATAACCAATTCTTTCATATTCATTTAATTTTATTCGTTCCTGAAGTTCACGTACAGAAAGATTTTGATTTTTAGTTATATAAATATAATATTCTAATTCTTTTTTGCTTTTTATTGATAATAAATGACGATAATGAGTCCATGATAATTGGGCACACACTGAGTGCCCTTTTTGAATCAATAGATAAAACTGACGCATATATTTCAGGTTCCTTGTAGAGTATCCTCTTCCAAGTTCCTTAGTTAATTTTTCAGAATACTCTTTGATAAGCATATTACCATATTTTGCTCTTTCTTCTCCACCCTGAGCCTCTACTAATAATCTTCCTACTTCATAATAACTATTTAAATCACTTCTATTTTTAGAATG
>JAAWSW010000008.1 GCA_022801735.1 Bacilli bacterium
AGGTCTTGTTTTCTCGTAAATGAGTGTAAAGTTATTTAGGTATAAAAAAAGACTAATTCTTTTTAGTCCTCATTTTCTCTGCTAATTGTTTAACTTTATTAAACCTGTGGTATAAACCTGATTTAGTAATTTTATTACCAGTCTCCAAACTAATAATTTCACTAAGTTCCATTAAAGATGTATCAGGATATTTTAACCTATAATTGCACACAGTTTGCTCCTTTTCACTAAGCAAATCAAAAACATCCATTTCTTTTAATAATTCAATGTCAGCAACCTGATTATTAGATGTTTCAATAATTCTATCCACATTAGCCTGTTCACAATTATTAAGTCTATTAGTCATATTTTTATGATCTCTATATATTCTAATATCCTCATAATACATAACTGCTTTAAAAGCAGATACCATCCTTAAAAAATCACCTATTTTTTCGGCTTCTTTAATATAAACCATATAACTATTATCACGATGCAAAACCTTACTATTTAAATTATATTTATTCAATAAATCATTAATAAAATAAGCATAACTTTCATTACTTAAATTAAATTCCAAATGATATCTAGAAGTCTTTGGATCATTAATGCTCGCACTCATCAAAAATACTCCACATAAATAGGCCCTTATAAGTTCATCATCCGCAATAATAAATTCATCTGGAATATCTCCATGAATTCCTAAATCTTTCAAAATAATATCAGCTTTATTTTTAACCTCTAAAATATAAAGCATTTTTTTATTATAATTATAACCCTTACGAACCGTTATCTTAGGATTTATCTGATATATTTCCTTAAATAAAAGAAATATATTTCTAGCAACACTATTATTTTCAGTTGTAACTACAATGCCGTTACTAATATCAGCATTACTATGAATAATTCCAGATAGTTCTGAAATTCTTGTGGTTTCAGTAAAATCTAACTTACTAAGTTCATCTTTAACTGTACTAGTAAACGACATATAATCACCCTTTCCATTAAAAATATAATATCATAAAATAATATAAAAATGAAAAAAAATCATGAAAAAAGAAGGAATTTACATATATAACACAGTACCATACATATAAGAAGGTAAAAAATACCTTCTAGAAAGAATGGTGATATTATGACTTAATTAAATATAAAAGAATAAAAAGAGGCCTAAATAATAAAGCGAGGTACAAAAAAATGAACACATTATTAACCAAAGAAGAATTAAAACAAATAGATAAAGAAGTAACATTAATACCTTTAACATATGACTTTTCTTTTAAAAGAGTATTTAATAATAATTTAGAACTTCTAAAAGATTTTCTAATATCAGTATTAAATTTAGAATATATATTAGATCCAAAAGAATGTAAAATAGAATTACTTCCAAATGAATTACCAAAAGAAAATAAAAATGAATATAAAAAGACTTTAGATATAAATGTTGTATTGAATGAAGAAGTACATGTAGATATAGAAGTTAATAGAGAATCTTTTAATGATATAAAATTAAGAAATTTGATGTTTGCTGATAAAGGATATAGTATGTTATTAGAAACAGGAGATAATTATCACTTATTAAATGATAAGATACTATATCAATTAAACTTAAATGCTAGAGAGAAACAAATATTAATAGGAGATGATATAGTAGTACCATATGGATTAAAAAGTAAAATGGTATATAATGAGAACAAGAAAATAGTAATAAAGTATCTTGCGTATTATAGGCATTTATACTATAATAAAGGTACCAAAAAGAAATCAGATATATGGCTAGCGGCTTTAACAGCCGAAACGTTTAGTGAATTAGAAGAGATGTTAAGTCATATATTGACACCCAAAGATAAAGATAGATTTATTAGGGAAGTGATAGAGATGAGTAAAGAAGAGTTTAGTTTACATGAATGGGAGAAAGAGAAATTAGATGCATTAGTTGAATCAGAGAAGAGGAAGAATGCAATTAATGAAGGAATTGAGCAAGGATCTAAGCAAGAAAAACTAGATATTGCTAAGAATATGCTTGCTAAAGGAACTGATATAGAATATATATCAGAAGTTACAAATTTATCTATAAAAGAGATTGAAACCTTAAAATAAGTTTCAATCTCTTTTTACTTAATTTATAACCTAATCTAATAAATAAGAAAGAATATCAATAGATACCTTCATAGTATTATGTCTAATATATCCATTTTCAATTAAAACATAATTATCTTCAATTATACCAGCACCTAAAGCCTTAATATTTTCATAATCTATTTCCACTAAATCTTTTTGCTCACTATCAGCATACTTATTAATAAGTTCTTTTGAAATTTTACCATTATTTACAACAACTGCATCCACTTTACGATTACCTAAATAACTATTAAGTAATTTTATATGATGACTTACAGAAAAATCATCAGTTTCACCAGGTTGCGTCATAATATTACATACATAAATAATTTTGGCAGAAGATTTCTCAATTTCCTCTCGTACTTCTTCACAAATCAAATTTGGAATAATACTAGTAAATAAACTACCCATACTAAGAATAATCGCATCTGCATTACGAATAGCCTTTAAAACCCTAGGATTAACCATAGGCCTCTCTTTATATGATACAGATTCGATCGTTCTTGTATCTTCGGTTATAAAATGTTCACCTTCTACAAAATTACCATCTTCCATTTTTCCAACCAAAGTAACATTATCCTCAGTAAGCGGCAATACCTTACCCTTTAAATTAAGTAAAGAATCAATAAGTTCAATACCATCAGACATATTCCCCATAATCTCATTAGCGCCTGTAAGTAAAATATTTCCCAAAGCATGACCATCTAAATCACTACTAGTATCAAATCTATAATCAAATAATTTCTCAACTTTTTCCTCATCCTCAGACAGACTAATTAAAACCTTACGAATATCACCAACAGCAAGCATATTAAACTCTTCTCTAAGTCTTCCTGTACTTTTTCCATCATCGCAAACCGAAACAACTGCTGAAATATCAAAAGGAACCTTTTTTAATCCCCTAAGTAAAATACTCATTCCAGTTCCTCCACCTAAAACTGCTAATTTAATTGCCTTCATACTATTCACCACCTGATTTTATACTTAATGCTGCAACTGCACCTTCACTAACCGCAGTTACAATTTGATAAACGTCCTTTTTAATTACATCACCACAAGCGTAAATATTTTCAAGTGATGTTTCCATTTTATCATTAACCTTTATATAGCCATCTACAGTATCTACCCCTGAAATGAAATCAAAATTAGGTTTACCACCAATCGCTATAAATAATCCATCTACCATAAACTCTTTACCATTAGATAAAATAACCTTATTTAAAATTTCATCATTAGATTGAAGTTCTGAAATATTATTCCCCTCAATAATAACAATATTTTTACATTCTTTTGCGCGATTAATAAGTTCTAAAGAAGCCCTTACTTTGCTTCTTACAAAAATATAAACTTTTTCACATAAATCGGATAAATATAAAGCATTAGTAAAAGCAGAATCTCCGCCACCAACAACGCCTACAACCTTATCCTTATAAAAAGTTCCATCACATACCGCACAATAACTTATTCCACAAATATTGTCCTCACCAAGACCCAATTTTAAAGGTTTTCTTCCAGTCGCAATCACAACATTCTTACATTTAAATTCTTTATCTGATAACTTAACAATATAATCTTCCGACCTTACAATAGACTTTACCTCTCCAAATTCAAATAAAATACTATTTTTCTTAATATGGTCAAACATCTCTAAAGCAAGATCAGCACCATTAATAGAAGAAAAACCTAAATAATTTTCCACATTACTAGTTTTAAGTAACTGCCCGCCAGGTGCATCCTTATCAATTATCAAAACAGATATCCCCGCTCTTTTTAAATATAGTGCAGCACTCATTCCTGCAGGACCAGCACCTATAACAATCGTATTATACATCTTTCAAATCCCCCTCTTTATAAAGCCTACACTTTTTGTAACTAAAGAAGAACAAAATAATCCCACTTATAAACATAATTAAAGAAATAATTTGAGCAATACGCAAATCAAAAAACATCAAACTATCAGTTCTAAGACATTCAATAAAAAATCTACCAACGCTATACCACATTAAGTATAAGCCTGTAAGCATCCCAATCTTATTTTTCTTAAATCTTCTAAATAATATCAAGAAAATAAATCCAAGAATACACCATAAAGATTCAAAAAAGAAAGTAGGAATATAATAAGTTCCATCAAGATTCATGCCCTCAATTATAAAATTAGGTAAATGCATATCTTGCAATGCACTAAATGTCGTAGAAGGACCATGAGCCTCACCATTAAAGAAATTACCCCAACGACCAATTGCCTGACCAATAATAAGTCCAACAACTAAAAAATCTAAAATAAGCAAAATATTAACTTTTTTCTTATATAAATAAATAATTATAAACATCAAAGCCGCAATTATACCACCATGGATAGCAAGACCACCATTCCATACCATAAATATTTCGATAGGATTACTTAAATAATAACCAAAATTAAATAATACAAAATATAATCTTGCACCAATTATTCCTATAATAATTGAAAAAAATAATAAATTAACAATAAAATCCTCTTCAAAACCAAATTTCTTAGATTCCTTAATTATTAATTGTCCACCAACAATAATACCAAGAAAAATAAATATAGAGTACCAATGTATACTAATAAAACCCAAATCAATTACTGGATTCATATTATTTCACCTTTCCCTTTATCTTATCTAAAACAAAAGTATCCATCAAAACATTTAAAATAGAAATTAATAAAGAAGCACATACAGCAAACCAAATACCATTAATATAAAAATGAGGATTTAAAACTAAACTAACTATTTTTAAAATAATTAAGTTAATAAAAGGATAAAATAATCCTAATGTAATTCCAGTAATTGGAATCGTAAGCCATACCAAAAATGGTTTAATCGTTTTATTAAGTAAAAATATAATAACCGCAGCAATTAAACTCCATAACCCAAAATAACCATTATCAATATATAATGTATCATCAAATATCAATGATGTAACCATTAAAATGGCTGCATAGCCTACCATTTTAATAGCCCAATCAATCAATTTATAAAAAAATTCCTTAGAAAAAATATTTTTCTTCATTTATTTCACCTTTTCATGACATATATCTATAATTATACCATAATTATATTACACATTATTCACTTTTTAATTCAAATAATATATCTCTAAGTTCCATAGCACGCTCAAAATCTAAATTTTTAGCCGCTTCCTTCATTTCATTTTCAATATTAATTATTAATTTTGCCTTTTCAGATTTACTCATCTTAGAAGGTTTATCATCTTTTACCTCTTGATTATTAGTTATTAAATCACGAATTTCTTTAACAATAGTTTTAGGTACAATACCATGTTCTTTATTAAAAGCCTCTTGAATACTACGTCTTCTCGCAGTTTCAGTAATTGCCTTATTCATCGCATCACTTATATAATCAGCATACATAATAACTCTACCTTCAGCATTTCTAGCCGCTCTACCAATAGTTTGGATAAGACTTCTCTCACTACGTAAAAATCCTTGCTTATCAGCATCCATTATCGCAATTAAACTAACTTCAGGAATATCAATCCCCTCCCTAAGTAAGTTTATTCCAACTACCACATCATATTTACCAAGTCTTAAATCACGAATAATACGAGTACGCTCTAAAGTCTTAATTTCATTATGTAAATAGGCAACTTTTATATCAATTTTTTTCAAATACTGAGTTAATTCTTCAGCCATTCTTATAGTTAAAGTTGTAATCAAAGTTCTTTCATTTTTAGCAATCTGACCTCTTATTTGATCAACTAAATCATCAATTTGATTTTTAGTAGGTTTTACCTCTATCAAAGGATCTAATAAACCAGTAGGTCTAATAATTTGTTCAATAACTTCATCATCACATTTATCAAGTTCATAATCACCAGGAGTAGCCGAAACATAAATAACATTGTCTAATTTATTTTCAAACTCTTCAAACTTAAGAGGTCTATTATCTAAAGCACTAGGTAATCTGAAACCATAATCTGTTAAAACAGTCTTACGAGCCCTATCACCATTATACATAGCCTTAACCTGTGGAATAGTAACATGCGATTCATCAATAACAAGTAAAAAATCATCACCAAAGAAATCAATTAAAGTTGTTGGCGTCTCTCCAGGCCCACGTAAAGCCAAATGGCGAGAATAATTCTCTACCCCTCTACAAAAACCAGTTTCAGAAAGCATTTCAATATCATAATTAGTTCTTTCCTTCAAACGTTGATATTCAAGTAATTTATTATCAGCCTTAAACTCTTCCAAACGTTCATCAAGTTCTTCCTTAATTCTTTCAATTGCAATCTTTAACTTATCCTCACTAGTAACAAAGTGACTAGCGGGAAATATCGTAATAGTTTTCTTATCAATCAAAATAGCACCAGTCACAACATCAAACTCACTAATTCTCTCGATTTCATCACCAAAAAATTCCACACGTATTCCCTTAGAATGCGCATTTGCAGGAATAACCTCTAAAACATCTCCACGAACCCTAAAAGCCCCTCTTTTTAAATCAATATTATTTCTTTCATAAAGCATCTCAATTAATTTCTCTATAACCTTATCCCTATCAATAGTTTCACCAGTCACAAGAGATAAAGTTTTATTACGATATTCTTCGATTTCACCTATACCATAAATACAAGAAACAGAAGCCACAACTATAACATCCTTATTATCCAGTAAAGAAGAAGTCGCATAATGACGTAACTCATCAATCTCATCATTTATAGAAGCATCCTTTTCAATATAAGTATCTGTCTTAGCAACATAGGCCTCAGGTTGGTAGTAATCATAATAACTAACGAAAAAACAGACATGATTTTTGGGAAATAATTCCTTAAATTCTGAGTATAATTGACCTGCCAAAGTCTTATTATGAGCAAGAACTAAAGTAGGTTTATTAATTTCCTTTATTACATTCGCAATAGTAAAAGTTTTCCCAGTACCAGTAGCCCCAAGTAATACCTGATTTTTCTTACCATTTTCAATACCACTAACTAATTTTTCTATAGCCAAAGGTTGGTCACCACTAGGCTCAAATTTAGATACCAATTCAAACATAAAACGCCTCCTTTCAAACACAAATAATCTGTTATTTATTTTACCATTTTTAACAATATAAAACAAGGAATGAACCCAAAGACCATCCCTATAAAAATCATTTAATTTTTCTTATTTTAGCAATATAAAATCCTTCATATAATTTAGTTGGACAAACACAAATAGTTCCATCAATACTCACAGGTAACAATGGTATACCATCAAATAAATTTTCATCTATTGGAACAATTTCTAAACCTGAAGTAAGAACACTATTAACAACCTCTTCATTTTCTTCCTTTAAAATAGAACATGTAGAATATACTAATTCTCCGCCAACTTTCAATAATGAAATTGCTTTACTAAGTAATTCCTTTTGAACCTTAACAGAACGACTAACTAACTCCTCTGTAAAAACCTCACAAATTTTAGAATCACTTATATTTAAAGTCCCACTACCACTACAAGGAGCATCCAACAAAATCTTATCAAAAGAAAAGAATTCATCTAACTTTCTAGCATCAGATACAACCACATTAATCCTTTTAGAACCTTGCTTTTCAATATTATATTTTAAACGATCTGCTCTAATTTTATTCTTTTCACAAGCCATAATCAAGGCCATATTATTAGATAGATTAGCCATTTGTGTAGTTTTTCCTCCAGGCGATGCCGCCATATCTAAAATAGACTCTCCGTCTAAAGGATTAACCACTAAAGCAGGCATCATAGAAGATAAACTTTGTAAATATATTTCACCATTTTCATAAATAGATAATTTCTTAATATCTTCCTCACAAACATTCTCAATTATTAAAGCCTCAGAATACCAAGGTACTAAAGAAAAATCAATATCATTAGACTTTAAAATTTCTTCAATTTCTAAAACAGTAGTTTTTGAAGTATTCACCCTGAAAGTAACTTTCCTTTTGGAATTATATCCAGAGATAATACTATTTAATTCATTATTATATAATACCTCTAACTTACTATATAAAAAATTAGGAATACCTTTTTCCACAATATCACTTCCTTTTAAAATTATACCAAAAGAAAAAGGCTAAAACTAGCCTATTTATTAATTTTAAATGTTGCTTGATAAGTATTACCTAAATCAAGTTCATCTATATCCACATAATATCCTAATTTTTCCATTTCACTTGCACAATTTCTAAGAAGTTTAATTGCAGCAGCAAAATTATCATTAGTTGCTATAACTACAGGCTCTGGATTATTCATTGGCATATTAGTTGGTGACTCTAAAATATCAGAATCTGGAATATTACCAATATCAGGAATTCTAACGCTTGCATTATTGATTGGTTGCGCCTGAATTGATTCAAATACTGGTGCTTCCTGTACTGAATTAGGAGTTACTAACTCATTATATAAAGGATTATTATCTATTATAGATTGACTTTGTGTTACATTTAATGCCGATGTACCTTGAGTACCAAAATCACTAATATTATTAACTTGAACATCAGGGATAGTTTGAGAAAACTCCTCTTTTACAGGAGGTTCGGTATTCATCGCTCTTTGAACTGCCTCTGCAATACTAATTCCAGAAGCATTTCCATTAGTTTCCATTGTATTTCCCATAATAGAATGTGAAACTTCATTGATTGGTTCTGGAATCACAGGTGTTTGTACCTCTGGTTGATTTGGCATCGTATCAAAAATAGATGATGGATTACTTTGAGAATCAAAAGTTTCAATATTATCTGTTTGGATGTTTTCAGTAACAGGAGTACTTGTTTGTAAATCTGTAGGTGTTTGATTAAAAATACTATCAAAACTTACAGTACTTACAGGAGTTGGCTCAACATTTATCGGTTGAGGTTCATCTTGAACAATCCCCGAAAAATTTATAAATTTATTTTGTTCATCATTTACTAAAGGAATATCATTAGTTGGTAGTGGAGATACTATAGGTGTTTGTACTTCTGAAGCAGGAGTTATAGGTGTTTGTTCAAACATACCAACATTAGTATCATCTTGTTTCATTAAACTAGAAATATCTTTATTCTCTTGTGGAATATTAATATCTTGCGCTTCATTCATAATTTTATCTATATCCATACTAACAACTTCCTTTCTATCTATTTTTTCTTCCAATTCTTTAGGTGGATTTACCCTAATAATTTCATGACTTGCAACAGCCACAGCCTTTCTAGGTTTCTTAACAATAGGTTCTGCAAATAAATCTTCAACAGGACCTTCTGTAGCAAATGTAATATTACTTTGTTTCACCTTTTCATCACCATCTTTATTAGAAAGTAATTTCTTTATTTCATCATCCGTTTTTTTAACAGTCAAACGTTCATTTATTATTCTATTTAACATTTCAAGTTGCTTATCAATCTCATGAATACGAAGTAATGAACGGGCATGTCTTTCAGAAATTTTTCCATTCAAAAGAGCATATTGCACCTGATCATCTAAATTAAGTAATCTAATTTTATTTGCAATAGTAGATTGTGTTTTTCCTAATTTTTTAGCAAGTCCGTCTTGAGTTATATAACCCATATCTAATATTCTTTTATAAGAAACAGCCTCCTCAATCGGAGTTAAATTTTGTCTTTGTACATTTTCAAGTAAAGCAATTTCTTCACTTTCCTTGTCATTTAAACTGATTATAATAGCAGGGATAGTACTCTTTCCAGCAATTTTACTAGCCTTATATCTTCGTTCACCAGCAATAATTTCAAATTTATCACCAATTTGACGAACAATAATCGGTTGAATAACTCCATACTTCATAATAGATTCTGCAAGTTCATTTAACTTTAAATCATCAAAATGAATACGAGGTTGAAATCTATTAGGCAAAATATCTTCAATATTTAGAGTTGTAAAACTTCTGGCATTATCCATAAAGTACCCCTCCCTTCTATTCTTTTATATTTATAATACTATTTTTCGGGAAATAATTCAACATTTTTTTTAAAGAAAAAGAAACTTTAATCAAAAAACTAAAGTTTCGCTATATTTTATAAAGGTTTTTTCTTAATTTCAGCAAACCTTCTAGGATATTTCCCAGGCGTATTTCCCGCCTTTTCAATTTTAATAATAGTCCGATTACTACCCTCAATAGGTAATAAAAATTTTTCTTCTGTAATAATATTACAATTAAGAATTTTTAATGCATTTTTACTTTCATTAATATCCTCAATCCCCTTTAAAGCAATAAAGTATTTAGAAACTTTAACTAAAGGAATAGAATACTCAAGTAAAATATTTAAAGGAGCAACAGCACGAGCAGTTACAATATCAAATAAATCACGATTCTTTAATGCATATTCCTCAGCACGAGCATGAATACATTCAACATTGTCTAATCCTAATTCTTCGCAAACTAACTTCAAAAAATTAATTCTCTTATTTAAAGCATCAACCAAAGTTAACCTTAAATGTGGAAAGCATATCTTTAAAACAATGCCTGGAAAACCCGCTCCAGTTCCTATATCACATAAACTTTCTTCACTATTTAAATCAATTACTTTGCACAAAGTCAAACTATCATAAAAATGTTTTAAATAAACTTCATGTTTCTCAGTTATAGCAGTTAAATTAATTTTAGAATTCCATTCTACTAATAATTCATAATATCTGTTTAATTGTTCAAGCATTTTTTCAGTTAAATCAACATTTAACTTTTTAACTTCATCTATAAATAACTGTCTATCCATGATAATCCCTCTTCAAATAAATCATTAAAATAGATACATCTGCTGGATTAACCCCACTAATACGAAGTGCTTGACCCAAAGAAGTAGGCCTTACCTCTTTTAGTTTTTGTTTAGCCTCGCTCGCTAAATTATGCATAGCATCATAATTAATATCCAAAGGGATTTTTTTATCCTCTAGTTCACGCATTTTTTCCGCTTCTTTCATCGCTTTAGCAATATATCCCTCATATTTAATCATAATATTAGCCTGTTCCAAAACTTCATCACTATATTCATTTAAATAAACTCTCAAAGATTCTATTTTAACTTCAGGTCTTTTTAATAAATTAAATAAAGTTACACCATCTTTTATTTCAGTTGTACCTATAGAAAGTAAAAATTCATTATCATTAGGAGTTACCTTCTTACTCTTAAGCTCTTTAATTAAAGATTCGATATTTTCTTTTTTTAATAAAAATTTATTATATCTTTGCTCATCAATCAAACCAACATTATAGCCATATTCACGAAGCCTTAAATCAGCATTATCATGACGAAGTAATAACCTGTATTCTGCACGTGAAGTAAGTAATCTATAAGGATCTCTTATTCCCTTAGTAACTAAATCATCAATTAATACTCCAGTATAAGCCTCATCACGTTTTAAAATTAAAGGTTCTTTCCCTTCAATTTTTAAAGCCGCATTTATACCCGCAATTAATCCTTGACAAGCAGCCTCTTCATAACCACTTGAACCATTAATTTGTCCAGCAGTATATAAATTTTCAATTAACTTAGTTTCCAAAGATTGTTTTAGTTGAGTAGGGTAGATTGAATCATATTCAATCGCATAAGCATACTTAAGAATTTTGGCATTCTCAAGCCCAGGTAAACTATGTACCATCTGCTCTTGAACATCATAAGGCATCGAAGTAGAAAAACCTTGAATATAAATATCATCATAATATAAACTTTCAGGTTCTAAAAATAATTGATGTTTTTCCTTATCCGCAAATCTAACAACCTTATCCTCAATTGAAGGACAATATCTAGGCCCAACACCAGTAATATCATCGAGCCCACCATACATACTAGATTTATTTAAATTATCATTAATAATTTTATGGGTTAGGGGAGTAGTATAAATTAAATGACAGGGGATTTGTTCATCAACATCATAAATAGGATCCATATCAAAACTAAATGTATGATATATACTATCACCTTTCTCAATTCTAGTCTTAGAATAATCAATAGAATTTTTATCTATTCTTTGAGGTGTTCCAGTTTTAAGCCTTTTTATTTCAAATCCTAATTTAGCCAAAGAATCACTTAAATAATTAGAAGGTTTCTCACCATGAGGACCTTCTCTTCTTCTAGTATCTCCAACTAAAATATCGGCCTTCATATAAGTCCCTGTAGTTAAAATAACTGCCAAAGAACTAATTTCTCTTCCATCCTCTAAAATAACACCACTACATTTACCAGAATCAACAATTAAATCCTTTACTAAACCTTCTAAAATTTCTAAATTAGAAGTAGATTCTAAAGTTTTTAACATTTCTTTAGGATATGTAATTTTATCTGCCTGAGCACGCAAAGCCCTTACCGCAGGACCTTTACCACTATTAAGCATCTTGATTTGTAACAAACTCTTATCAGCATTACGGCCCATTTCACCACCTAAAGCATCAATTTCACGAACTACGATTCCTTTCGCACTTCCACCAATAGATGGATTACATGGCATATCAGCAATATTACTGATATTTCCTGTAACTAATAAAGTCTTATGACCTTTTCTAGCACTAGCCAAAGCCGCCTCACAGCCAGCATGACCACCACCTACAACAATAATTTCATAATCCATAAAGTACACCTACTTCCTTCGTCCTATGTATTATACTATCTTTTTTTTTATTTAACAATAAAAAAATAAAAAAACACCCCTTTCCAAACCACGAAAACATAGATGTTTTTTTCTTAAAATAATAATTTATATAATATATATTTTCCGGGAAATACCAATAAAATCAATACCTAAAATTATTTCCCGACACAAAATCTACTAAATAATTCATCGATTAGTTCTTCCTCATAACTCTCACCAATTATCTCTCCAAGAAGACTCCATATCTTCTTCAAATCAATTTCAATCATATCCAAAGAAAAACCTAATTCAATTCCCTTATTAACTTCTTTAACAGAATCACCAACCTGATTCAAAATAGATAATGAACGAGCTCCGCCTAAATAATTCATATCATCAGTTTCTAACTTTTCAAGATTAAATAATTCTTTTATCTTTAAAGCAATACCTTCCATATTAATACTTTCAGCAGCACTTACATAAACCTTATTTAATAATAATTCATCATCTATTTTCTTTTCTAAATCACACTTATTAATAATAGTAATATAATTCTTACCCTTTAAACTTTCAATTAACTGTTTATCATCATCCGTTAATTTTTGATTATAATCAAGTACCAATAACACCAAATCAGCAGATTCAGCAAGTTTCAAACTTTTCTCAACACCAATACTTTCTACAATATCATCAGTTTTTCTAACACCTGCAGTATCAATTAAATTTAAAATAATATTATCAACAATTAGTGTAGCCTCTACACTATCCCTTGTAGTCCCTTGAATTTCCGTAACAATTGCTTTTTCTTCACCAATTAAATTATTAAGTAAACTACTTTTTCCAACATTTGGTCTACCAAGAATAACTGTATTAATACCACTCTTTAAAAGTTCACCATTTTTACTTTCAGAAATGATTTTATTTATCTTTAAATCAAGATTTTTCATACTATCCTTGATTTTAGATACAGTAATATCCTCAATATCATCATACTCAGGATAATTCAAATTAACCTCAATATTAGCTAAAATTTGTGATAAATCATTACGTAAATCCTTTATTAATAAAGAAGCCTTACCACCAACTTGATTAATAGCCATCTTATGAGCCTTTTCCGTTTTAGCATTAATTAAATCAATAATTCCTTCTGCTTCAGTTAAATCAATTCTACCATTTAAAAACGCTCTCTTAGAAAACTCACCAGGTTCTGCTAAACGACAACCATTACTAAGTAATACCTCTAATACCTTATTAGTAGTAGAAATTCCACCGTGAGTATTAATTTCAACAACATCTTCACGTGTAAAAGTTTTAGGTGCACACATTTTACTAACTAATACTTCATCAATTTTTTCACCATTTTCCATAATAAAACCATAATGAATAGTATGACTATCAGCATCTTTAAAATTTTTATTAGAAAATACGTTACTTACAATATTAATAGCCTCTTCACCACTAACTCTAATAATAGAAATAGCCCCTACACCTTGAGCAGTAGCAATTGCTGCAATAGTATCATTCATTAAAATCACCTCAATTTAAATATATTCTACCTTATATATCCTATTTAGTCAAAGAAAAAAGAAGAAATTAATCTTCTTTATACTTAATAACAGTATATCTATTAATTCCTTCTCCAACACTTTCTGAATATAAATTATCAAATTTACTAACTACATTATGAACAATTCTTCTTTCATAAGAATTCATAGGATCTAATTTAACATCCATCTTAGTTTTTAAAACATCCTTACAAATTTTTTTAATTTCAAAACTTAAATGTTTTTCTTTTTTGACCTTATAATTAGAAATATCAATATTAACTCTAAATCCAAAATTCCCATACTTGTTAAGAGATTGTCTTAAAAGAGTTTGAATACTATTTAAAGTTCTACCATCTTTTCCAATTAAATACGCACTATCATCAGCAACAATTATAACCGAAAAACCATATTCATTATTAGTAACTTCAATATTAAATTTTGTATTCATTTTATAAGCAAGTTCATTTAAAAACTCTTTTATATACTCTTTTACAGCATATTTTGTAGTTATTACTGAAATATATTTTTTACCTTTAAATAAACCGCCTTCTGTTTCTTCGAAATAATAATATACTTCATCTTCTCTAACATTTAATTGTTCTAGACCTTTTCTTAAAGCCTCATCCTTATTTTTGGCTTCGCTTCTTACTATCTCTAGCATTTTTATGCCTCCTTATAATTAATGATTGAATAATAGTAAACAGACTACCTGTTATCCAATAAATAATGATACTTGTAGACATTGTGAATGACACAAATGTAATAAATACCATCATCATATTCATCATTAACTTCATTTGTTTTTCTTGTTCAGGGTTACTTCCACTCATACCAGAATTCATCTTAAATGAGAAGAAAGTCGCAAGTCCAACCGCAATTGGTAATAAAATATAAATCCATGAACCATTTCCAAATGAATCAATTAAATTATTAAATGAGAAACTAGTTCCAAATAAAGCACTAAAAGGACTTGTACCTAAATTATAACCTAAGAAATTCCCCTCAAATACTGCTGGAATACGATATAAACTTTCTAAGAAAGCAAAGAACAATGGCATTTGAATAAAGGCAAATAAACACCCAGACATTGGATTAATATTATGTTTCTTATATATCTGCATCATTTCTTGAGCCTTCATCATTTGATCTTGCTGAGATTGACGATTACGATATTTTTCCTCTAAACGTTGTAGATCTTTAGATGCCTCTTTCATTCCTTCTGATTGCATCGCAGACTTTTTACTAATTGGGAAAATAATCATACGAATTAATAAAGTAACTAAAATAATAGCTAAACCATAATTCTTAACTAATTCACCTAATTGAATAATAAGCCAACTTAAAGGTTTTATAAATACTGTACTCCAAATACCTTCATATCCACCACTTGCTGGAGTAAATTTATTACAAGTAGGTAATTTTTCAATATCAACCTCATGTTTTTCATAAGTTTTTGCTATTTTACTATCAGGATCTGGTTGACATAAAATATTTGAAACTAAACTTTGCCCATTAGTAGGCTCTTTTACTACTTTTCCGTCATCTTTTACATATTGAGTGCATCCAGTAAGTGAAAATGTCACTAAAAGTAAAAGTACTATTAATATCTTTTTGTTATGCATTTTATTTCTCCTTTGTTAACTTTAACATATCTAAAGCTTTAAATAAGTTAGTTTCCATTTCTTGAAAACTACGATTTAAAATCCCCTTACCAACTATTATAATACAATTAAAGTCATTTTGATAGACCTTTTTATCAATTATACTTTTTAATCTTCTTTTATATTTATTCCTAACAACAGCATTACCAATTTTTTTTCCAACCGAAAAGCCAAATTTATAAGGACCACCTGTTCCTTTTTCTAAATATATAATATAATCCTTAAATTTAAATGCTTTATTAGAGTTTATAATACGATTAAAATCTTCATTACTTTTTAAAATATTTATTTTTTTCATAAACACATCTCCTAATATTTAAAAGCCACTGATTTCGCAGTGGCTATTAATGAGATAAGACTTTACGTCCTTTTTTTCTTCTACTTTTAATAATGTTTGTTTGCATTCTTGCAAAAAATCCTAGTTTTTTACTTCTTCTTCTTTTATTAGGTTGAAAAGTTCTTTTTGACATACATCTTCACTCCTCTCAGATTATTTTTTTGGTTGCTTAGTTAATTATATAGATAAAACCATATTTTGTCAATAATTTTAAGACAAAAATTCTCTTTTAACTTTTCCACAGCATATTTTTTTCACAAAATAGCAAATATTTTTTATTCACATCAAATTTAATCAAAAAAATAAATAAATATTCCACTTTTAAACATATGTGAAAAAGTATAAATTAATTCACATTGTGGATTTATTTTTTTCCACAATTTATGTGGAAAAATAATAGGAATTAGCCAAAAATCAACAAAAAACGACATGTGGATATCTTTTTTTAGTTTTTTCCACAGTTTTTATGGCATTTTTTGTAAAAATAATGTAAAATGAATATATAAACTTTAAAGCGTAGTGGGGGATGCTTATGGACTTAAATAATATGTGGGATGTTTTTTTATCCAAAATTGAGCAAAAAGTAAAACCTGTTTTATTTCAAACTTGGTTTACTGAAACACAGTTAGTTCAGTTAGAAGATGACTTGGCAGTTATAAAAGTACCTTTAGATGTTCATAAAAAACATTTAAAAGAAAATTATGGTGATATCATCAAAGAAACATTTATGGAAATAACTGGTTCAATCTTTAATTTTAAATATGTGACGGAAAACGAAATACAAAATAATGAAATTAATAATGAAGAAATTAAACCTAATGATAAAGCAATATTTGAAAGTGGTTTAGATAATAAATATAATTTTGATAATTTTATATCAGGTGAAAGTAATAAATTCGCTAAAGCAATAGGCGTAGCAGTAGCTGAAAAACCTGGAAGCATGTACAACCCACTATTTATATATGGTAATAGTGGTCTTGGAAAAACCCACTTAATGCATGCAATAGGAAATTATATATCAGATAATTCAAATAAAAAAGTTTTATATGTAACAAGTGAAAAATTTGTTGATGATTTTCTAAGTCTATATAGAAAAAATGAAAATAACTTTAAAACTGTGGATAACTTTAAAAGAAAATATCGTGATATCGACGTATTAATGATAGATGATATTCAATATTTAGAAATTGCCAACAAAACACAACAAGAATTTTTCAACACATTTAATGAATTACATACACAAAATAAACAAATAATTATTTCATCAGATAGATCACCCGATGATTTAAAAAAACTTGAAGAAAGATTAAGAACTAGATTTAATTGGGGATTAACAATAGATATCTTACCACCAGATTTTGAATTAAGAATGGCTATTTTAGATAAAAAAATAGAAGCACAAGGAATAAACGAGTTTTTCCCGGGGGAAGTAAAAGAATATATAGCAGGAAATTGTAAAACTGATATCAGAAAATTAGAAGGTGCTTTAACTAGAGTATTTGCCTACGCCACTATAATGAATGGTTCGGAAATCACTTTAGATTTAGCAGTAGAGGCTTTAAAAGATTATATCGGTAAACACGTAATCTCAAAAAATAATATAGACAAAGTAATATGTTTAATTGCTGATAACTACAATATAACCCCAGAAGATATAAGAGGTAAAAAAAGATTATCCAAAATATCAGTACCAAGACAAATTGGCATGTATATTTGCAGAACATATTTAAAAGAATCACTTCCAAAAATAGGTAGTGAATTTGGTGGTAAAGACCACACAACCGTAATGCACTCTGTAAATAAAATAAAAAGAGAAATTGCTAAAGACAAAAAATTAGAAGATGAAATAAATAAAATTGTTGAAAAATTAAACTTGGGATAACTGAAAAGTTTTTAACACCTTTTCAACAGCCTAATTTTCCAAAAAACTATTGAAAAAACAAGCAAAAGAAGACTTTTCCACCTTTTCCACAACAATAATAACAATATATATTAAAATAAAAAAATAAAGGAGATATAATTATGAAATTAGAAATAAAACAAGAAATACTATTTGAACATTTAAACTATGTTATAAAAGGTATATCAACTAAAAATTTAAGACCTATATTAAACTGTATAAAATTTGAATTAACAGAAGATGGATTATATTTAATGAGTACAGATAATGAAATATCTATAAAAACATTTATAGATAAAACTCAAATAGAAAAAATCGAAAACTGTGGAGAAATAGTAGTATCTGGTAGATATATATATGAAATAATTAGAAAACTACCAAATGAAATAATAAATATAGAAGAGGTAATTGATTCTAAAATATTTATAACAACTCCTAATTCTTCATTTAACTTAAATTGTAGTGATCCTACAGAATTTCCAGATTTAGAATTAGAATATAGAACAAATCCAATTATTTTAAATCAAAAAGCATTTAAAACAATAATAAATCAAACAGCATTTGCTACATCAACTGGAGAATCAAGACCAGTATTAACAGGTATTAATTTCAAAATAGAAGGAAATATTATGGAATGTACTGCAACTGATTCATATCGTTTAGCAATTAAGAAAATAGAATTAAACGAAAAAGCCGAAGAAAATTCAAATATAATAATTCCAACTAAAAACTTAAATGAATTAGTTAAATTAATGAACGAAGATGAAGATACAATAGAAATGCATATATTTGGTAACAAAGTTGTATTTAAATTTGGACCCCTAACAATGATGACTAGATTAATTAGTGGTACATATCCAGATACATCAAAACTAATACCAAGTGAATTTACATTAACAATGAATATAAAATTATCAGATTTCTATAGTGCTATTGATAGAGCTTCATTATTAACTAACGAAAGTGATAAAAACACTATTAAATTAGCCAGCAAAGAAAACACTGTAGTGATTTCATCAAATATTCCTGAAATAGGAAACGTAGAAGAAAAAATTACTGTGGAAAAAAGTAAAGAAGAAGATATTAAAATTGCTTTCAATTCTAAATTCATGTTAGATGCTGTAAGAGTATTAGATGCAGATGAAATAGAGTTAATGTTTAATGGTGAATTTAAACCTATTATTATCAAAAATCCAGAAAGTGATGATTTAACACAATTAATTTTACCAATTAGAACTTATTAAAATAGGTTCTTTTTTATTTTTCCACAATATTTTTAAAAAAAATTATAATTACGACAAATATTGATAAATTTCGACTAAGAAAAAGAGTATAAGAGAGTTATCAAATTTTAATATTTGATCTAACAAAGGGGGAAAATAAAATGTTAGAATATGAAATTAGTAGTAAAACTTGTGCTTTATTAGCCATAAATTCAAAAGAAACAGAAGTAATAGAGGAGGAAAATCGTTTTATAATTGACCATAGAGCCACAAAAATAATAAAAAAAAGTTGTGAATATTATGGTTGTACTTTAGAAGGAAGATTAAAAGGAAGTCAAAAACAATTAGGAATGAAGTATAAATTACCAATAGTAATAGAAAATACCAATGAATTAATATTTTTTCCAACAACATCACCACGATTAGAAGATTGTAGTTGGATTTCCTTAAATAATATAAAAACGTATCAAAAACAAGGATATGGAACCTTAGTAGAATTTAATAATGGAATAACAATTGAACTAGAAATATCCTTAGAAACGCTAGAAAATCAAATAAACAGAGCAACTAGATTAATGTTAGTAACAAGACAACGAAGTAAAATGCTAAAATAGGTCATAAAAAGCCTATTTTTTGCTTATTTTAGGCCATTTTGTGGTATAATGGTATTGAGGTATAGGAGTATTATTAAAGTACTATTTTGTCAAAATACCCAAAAAAAATCGAAAAGAGGGAATTCATGATACTAAAAAACATAGAACTTAGACATTTTAGAAATTATGATAAACTTCAAATCAATTTAAATAAAGGTATTAACATAATTTATGGTGAAAATGGCGGTGGAAAAACTAATATTCTAGAAAGTATATATGTTTTAACGCTTACCAAGTCACACCGAGCCTTATTAAATTATGATTTAATTAAAAGTGGGCAAGAAAAAGCTTTAATAAAAGGTACTATGCTAAATGAAATTCCTTATAATCTTGAAATTTCTTTATCTAAAAGTAAAAAACAAGTAAAACTTGATGAAAATCCAGTAAATAAATTAGGGGAATATATAAGTATGATGAATGTCATTATTTTTTATTCTGAAGATTTAGAATTAATAAGAGGTTTTCCACAGACTAGAAGAAAATATTTAAATCTACAATTAAGTCAAATATCAAAAAATTATTATAATACCTTAAATGATTATAATAAATTGCTAAAAGTTCGAAACGAATATCTCAAAAAAATAAGTAATCATGAAGAATACGATATAGGGTATTTTGAAATCTTAACTGAATATTTGATAGAAAAAAGTGTTTTTATATATCAAATGAGGCAAAAATATATTGAAAGATTAAATAAAATTTGCCCACAAATATATAAAGATATTACCAAAAGTAAGAATTTTAAAATAAAATATCTTCCATCGATTGATTTTACTAGTATGGATAAAGAAACAATAAGAAAAGAAATGTCTGAAAATTTAAAAAACAACTATGAAAAAGAAGTTAGATTTAAAACAACTCTTTATGGGCCACATCGCGATGATTTTATTTTTACATTAAATGATGAAAACCTAAAAAACTATGGTTCACAAGGACAACAACGAGTAGCAGTCCTTACTTTAAAATTATCAGAGATTCAAATATTTAAAGATTATAAGCAAAATAACCCAATAGTTTTGTTAGATGATGTATTTAGCGAATTAGATAATAGCAAAAAAAATAATTTACTAAAATACATAAATGGTGATATGCAAGTAATTATAACAACAACTGATTTAGATAATATAGATTCCAAAATTCAAGAAGAAGCAAAACTAATTAATATTAAACATGGAAAAATAGTAGAAGAGGTGAAATAATGGAAGAAAATAAAGAACATTATAATGAATCCGATATTCAAGTATTAGAAGGGTTAGAGGCCGTAAGAAAAAGACCAGGAATGTATATTGGAACAACTGATGTTAAAGGGCTTCACCATTTAGTATGGGAAATAGTTGATAATGCTATTGATGAGGCTTTGGCAGGTTATTGTGATAATATTGAAATTATTATCAATAAAGATAATTCAATAACCGTAAAAGATAATGGTCGTGGTATACCAACAGGTGTTCATCCCAAAACAGGATTATCGACAGTTGAAACAGTTTATACAGTATTACATGCAGGGGGAAAATTTGGAGGCGGAGGATACAAAGTATCAGGTGGCCTTCACGGAGTAGGTGCTTCTGTTGTTAATGCCTTATCAACAAGCGTAACAGTAACTGTTTATAAAGACGGCCATATTCATGAAGCAAAATTTGAAAATGGTGGAAAAATCACTCAAAAACTTACTGTAATAGGAGATTGTGAGCCAGAAAGAACTGGAACACATGTAACATTTAAACCAGATTCTGAAATATTTGATACAGATATATATGATTATCATACATTAATGGTTAGAACAAGAGAGTTAGCCTTCTTAAATAAAGGATTAAGTTTAACCTTAAGAGATGACCGCGATGAAGAAGATACAATAGGAGAAACTTTCCATTATGAAGGTGGAATTAGTGAATATGTTAAATACTTAAATGAAAATAAGACACCGATTCAAAATGAAATTATCCATTTAGAAGGGGAGCAAGATGGAATTATTTTTGAAGTCGCTCTTCAATATAATAATGGATACACAGATAGCGTATATTCATTTGTTAATAATATAAATACACATGATGGAGGAACCCATGAGGAGGGTGTTCGAAGAGCACTTACTAGAATAATTAATAGTTATGCTAGAAAAAATAAGTTGCTAAAAGAAAAAGACGATTCATTAAGTGGTGAAGATGTTAAAGAAGGATTAACAATGATTGTTTCTTGTAAACATCCAAATCCACAGTTTGAAGGGCAAACAAAAGGAAGACTTGGAAATTCAGAAGTAAGAAAACTAGCAGATAATGTATTTGCCGAAGGTTTTGAAAGATATCTTTTAGAACATCCAGAAGAAGCCAAAATTATTGTTGATAAAAACATGACCGCTGCTAGAGCACGTGTTGCTGCTAAAAAAGCAAGAGAATTAACTAGAAGAAAAAGTGACTTAGATGTTATTAATTTTGGTGGAAAACTTGAAGATTGTAAAGATAAAGACCCATCAAAATGTGAAATATTCCTAGTCGAAGGAGATTCAGCAGGGGGGTCAGCAATTAAAGGTAGAGATTCTATGACTCAAGCAATTTTACCTTTAAGAGGTAAAATATTAAATGTCGAAAAAGCGAGACTAGATAGAGCCCTTGCAAATGAAGAAATTAGAACTATAATTACTGCATTTGGTACAGGAATTGGACAAGACTTTGATTTAAGTAAACTTAGATATCATAAAATAATAATCATGACCGATGCCGATGTCGATGGATCACACATTAGAGTATTATTATTAACTTTATTTTATCGTTTCTTTAAGCCAATAGTTGAAGCAGGACACATTTATGCTGCTCAGCCACCATTATTCTGTATTAAACATGGGAAAACTATAAAATATGTATTAAATGAAGAAGAATTAGAAGAATATTTAGCCATCCTTAACCAAAAAAATACAAAATATGAACTTTTACGTATGAAAGGTTTAGGAGAAATGAATCCAGAAGAATTAAATGAAACAACAATGGATATAAATACAAGAATATTAAGAAAAATAACTGTAGACGATGCAATAGCTGCTGATGCCGCATTTACTAAGTTAATGGGGGATGAAGTAGAACCAAGAAGAAACTTCATAGAGACAAGAGCACCATATGCACAAAATTTGGATATATAGGAGGTGAATTATGGATTACAGTACAGATAGATTAGAAGAAAATAATATAGTAAATGAAATAGAAAAATCATTTTTAGAGTATTCAATGAGCGTTATTGTAGCACGTGCATTACCAGATTTAAGAGATGGACTAAAACCAGTTCACCGTAGAATACTATATTCAATGCATGAATCAGGTTATACGCCAGATAAACCACATAAAAAGAGTGCCAGAATAGTCGGAGACGTAATGGGTAAATATCACCCACACGGAGACTCTTCTATATACGACGCAATGGTAAGAATGGCTCAAGATTTTAGTTATCGTTATATGTTAGTAGATGGACATGGAAACTTTGGTACCATTGGTGGACAAGGCGCCGCTGCAATGCGTTATACCGAATCAAGAGCCTCAAAATTATCATTAGAATTATTAAGAGATATAAATAAAAATACAGTTGATTTTGTACCAAACTTCGATGAATCTGAAAAAGAACCTTCAATCTTACCATCAAGATTTCCAAATATCTTAGTAAATGGAACGATGGGGATTGCTGTAGGTATGGCTACCAATATTCCACCACATAACTTAGGTGAAGTAATTGATGGATGTGTTGCTTATATTGATAATCCAGATATTGATACAGTAGGATTAATGCAATATATAAAAGGTCCAGATTTCCCAACTGGCGCAAGTATTTTAGGAAATAGCGGAATAAAAAAAGCCTATGAAACAGGAAAAGGAACTATTACAATACGTAGTAAGGCTCAAATAGAAGAAAAAAATGGTAGACAATATATAGTAGTTACAGAAGTACCATATGGTGTAAAAACCTCAGAATTAAAAGATAAAGTAGCAGAATTAGTTCATAACAAGACAATTGAAGGAATTTCTGATTATCATACAGATTTAAAAAATGGTGTAAAAATTACAATAACCCTTAAAAAGGACGCAAACGCACAAGTTGTATTAAATAATCTATATAAACATACATCATTTCAAACCACATTTGGTATAACATTATTAATGCTTGATAATGGAGTTCCAAAAACACTAGGATTAAAAGATATAATTTCAAAATATATAGATTATCAAAAAGAAATAATTATAAGAAGAACACAATATGACCTAACCAAGGCCGAAAATCGTGTTCACATACTAGAAGGTTTAAAAATTGCTTTAGACAACATAGATGCTGTTATAAAACTAATTAGAGGTTCTAAATCTGATGAAGAAGCAAGACAAGGATTAATGAAAGACTTCAATTTAAGTGAAATCCAAGCCAATGCTATTCTAGAAATGAAATTAAGAAGATTAACAGGCTTAGAAAGAGATAAAGTTGAAGATGAATTAAATGAATTATTAGAAAAAATAAAATATTATAAAGAAGTGCTTGCATCAGAAGAAAAAATACTAGGTATAATAAAAGAAGAAATGCTAGAAATCAAAAATAAATATAGTGATGAAAGAAGAACAGATATTGATATGACAGCAATTGATTACATTGAAGATGAATCACTAATACCTGTGGAAAACATTGTCGTAACCTTAACAAATAATGGTTATATTAAACGTATGACTAGCGAAACATATAAAACCCAAAATAGAGGTGGAGTAGGAATTAAAGGAATGGCAACCAATGAAGATGATTTTGTAGAAAAACTTATTTCTATGACAACACATGATTACATAATGTTCTTTACTAATAAAGGAAAAGTATATAGAATTAAAGGATACGAAATACCTCAATATAGTAGGCAGTCAAAAGGTCTACCAATAGTTAATTTATTACCTTTAGAACAAGAAGAAAAAGTAAATGCCATGCTAAAAGTAAGTCATGACGATGAAAATCAATATATTGTATTTTGTACACAAAGAGGTTTAATTAAAAGAACAGCCTTATCAGAATTTGAAAATATAAGATCTAATGGTAAAATTGCTATTACTCTTAAAGATGATGACGAATTACTTTCAGTTAAGAAAACAACTGGGGAAAACGAAATAATCATAGCCTCATCAAATGGAAGAATGATTAGATTTGAAGAATCAGAAATTAGAGTTATGGGTAGAAGTGCCTCTGGAGTACTTTTCCTCGAACTCTTCTCCCGGCAGGGCGCCCACCCGCCAGTCCTTGATCATGCTCTTTACGCTGAAACGAAGCGCCACCGGGAAATCCTGTCCGCA
>JAAWSW010000009.1 GCA_022801735.1 Bacilli bacterium
TGTATCATTATTGATTTTATTAAATAAATCACTATCAATATTCTTATCATAAAGTAAATTATTTTCTAAAATAACATCATCATATGTATTAATAACTTCACCATTATCTAAAGTTATTTTATATTTAGAACCAGTCTTTTTTATCTTCTCAATTTTCATTTAATTCACCATAATAATTATATCAAACATTTGTTCAAAGAGCAACAAAAAAAAAGACTATTCATGTTTCATATGAATTAAGTCCTTTGCTACCTCCTCAAGCGCCTTTCCTATTCTTTTAGAAGATTTATACTCATTTTCTTTCATTTGATAGTGGTTAGTAGCCTCCATTTCTTTTGCTCTTCTGGCAACTACATTAACTAATAAATATTTAGAGCCAACTTGATTTAGTAAATTATCAATTGATGGATATAACATTGCATCACCCTCCTATTATCTAGTCTATAACAGAAAAATTCAAAATACAACCAATAACACAAAAATTGACATTATTTAACACACTTCTTAAGACCTTCCAAAACACAGTACATAGCCCAAGTATCTTGTTTACAATAATCAACTAACTTCCCATATTTATGTTCAAAATCTTTCGGATTCATTTTAGGAAACCTCGCATAAGCAACTAACGCCTCTACACCATTACCAATTTCCATACCTTTATAAGTTAAATCAGAAAATAAAGGTAAAACCTTTTTAATAGAAAACGACCCATTCATTGAAGGATGATAATAATTAAATCTAGAAGCCTCTACCTTATCATAACCAAGTTCCTCATATAAAGAAGATTTTGTTTTAACAATATTCATCAAATCAAATATCATACTTCTTATTTTCATAAGTTTAGTTTTATACTCTGGAAAAATATCTGATAGTTCCTTAATCCTAGTCTTCTCAAAAGACTCATTATAAACTAAAACAGTACCCTTATCACCAATTAATTCACACATAAGTTTAATTAACGCTTCCCTATGATCCAAATGATCAGGAGCCAAAAAGCCATAATGGTCCTTATCCTTATCACAAACTCCAGGTTCCCTCTCAATATGAAGCGAAAACTGAAATACCGACTGTGTATAACACTTCTCCCCTCTATATCTAGGAAGTGGACAAGGGAATGTTTCAAAGTCCAAATGATAAATTGGATATTCAAGTTGCTTAATACCATCAATAATTTTATCCTTATTCATATAAGGTTCATTACTTTCAACACATCTTCTTTGAATAATATTTTTCTCCCTATTAAGCATGCGTTCAGGAACATCCAGCATATTTACATAACCATCATTAATCAAATCAAAACGCTCATACTTATTGCCATCAACATCCTTAAACCCATGATGACCATCCAAATAAGCCATAATTGAATTAACACTAGGAAGCCTATCCCAACATATCTTACAGTACTTACACTTAGTAGTTTTCTTACTCTCGCAATACTCCCCTAAAGGAACCCCATTAGCCTTTAAATCATTAATATAACCAGCAACCCTTTTTCTATCCAAATCAATCTTATCCATATAATCTCCAGTAACACTAGTTAAATCAATAAAACAAACAATATCATTTCCATCACCATCTGGCTCATACACTGGTTCCCCACATTCATACTTTCCACCAAACACATATTCAGAGTTTAATACCGTCAAATAATACCTAACATTATCAAGTTTATCTACCATATCATTATCCCTTAAATCATGTTCAATTATATACCTTTGAACAGCCAAATCATATACATAATGACCCGCACTACCATAACGATTAAATAACTTACTTCTCGCTTTATCATACTTATCACGAGGCATATAATCTTCAATATTAACCTCTAAATTTTCAAGCAATTTATATATGCCGTTTTCATCCTTCATAAATATAGATTGAAACTCACCATCTACCTTAGTTCCCATTTCTAAATACTTCTTTGTAGTAGTCGCCTTAGCTTCAATAATATTAAAACCATTATCATGTTCATTATAAATATCTACATAACATAAATAACGAATATTATCAATTACTGCATCAAAACTCTCTTGTTCTCTAGTGGCTGCTGAATATTTAAATGTCCCAGGAAAATACTTAGGAGCTACAGAACCAGCAAGTAACTCAACCATACCATAATATGGCATCATTACCTCTAGATGATCATTAGGAACATCAATTAAATCAGTTCCATTATCATCAAACATCCCACCTAAAATTTCCTTAATAATTTCTTCTTCCTCTTCCTTCTTATATTCTTCCAAAGTTACCATACTCATTAACTTGTCTTTTTTTAAATTATCCAAAGAAACATATCTAGGACACCTACTATAATTAATAAAGTTAGTCTTTGTTACAGCCATACTATCACCAATCCAATTATAACATAGTTATTTCAAAAATACATTTTTTTCTTTTTCTATCTGTTTTAAACTTTTTTCCGGTGTAGGTAAATCCTCTGGCATAGTGCTTCCATTTTTAGCAATTACTTCTCTTATATTTTTCCCGATATTATAATGTGCATAATTAGCATTATTTTCACCCTTAATATTATCATTCTTTAACTTTTGCTGCGTCTGTGAAATCCTAAATAAATTAGCAATTAATTCATCACTTCCCATATTATCCAAAATATCTTCTCTATATCTAAGTTCTTTCCTTTTGGCTATATCATTTGCACTCTCCCCATTGTATAATCCTTTGTATCCTGCATTATGAAACTTATCAAAGTTTTTAACTCCTGCATTTTTAGCAGTTTGATTTAGTAAATAATTTCCTTTCTTAGTTAAATTTCTTTGATACAATCTTTTTTCATCTTCTGTTAATATAGAATATTCTTTCTCACTCAATTCCTGTTTCCTGGTTTGTATGGCAAAATAGGTTTGAGCCAAAGATATTACCATTTTTCTACTATCACCATTTTGAGTAATTAAATAACAAGCATAACGTGAAAGTTTATAATCATTTACTTTCCTTTCCGAATCAGAACCAAGTTTGACCATTTTGTCGATACCGACAAAATGGTTAGATATATTAAATTCACTAGTTTTACAAGCAATCATAGCCTTATTTATTACCCCTTCAAATTTTCTCCATTCAGTATAATCCAAAACTGTCTGTAATTCTCTTGCATACCAATATTCATTGCCATATTCATCAACATGTTTAATTTTTTCAAATACACTCTCATTATATTTTTTTAATTCTTTCATTTCTAATCCTCCTTCTTAAAATAAATTACTTAGCCCCTCACTTTTAATATACTGCACTCACCCCTCAAATTCCTGCTTCAAACACAAAAAAACTGCACATTTTTGTGCAATTTTTTTAATCATTAAATTTTAGATTTCTAGATGTCGCTAGGAAGCCGACTACTAACCGCAGTCCGAAACGCCAGTGTCACTGACTCCACAAGCATACGGACTGGCATCGACATACTCGTAACCATCAGAACCAGCATAGATGCTACTGAAACCACCGCCGCGGCAGCTCGAATAGGAACCATCGAAGTTGCAACTACCTCCATTATTCGTAAACCATGTTTGTTGCCCTTGGAGTAATGCTTTATTAGTTTCATAATAACCAGCATCCCCACCTTGCATACAATGTTCGCTGTCTGTTACAAAACATACATATGATGCAGTTATTTTATTTTCTGAATTTATTTCATGTTTTAAATAATAATTTTTACCTAATGTCGTAGGATCTATTGTTGTTTCTATTCCTTCTATGCTATCCCCAATGTTTAATGTATCTGTTGTCCATCTATATACCACATTATTAGACGGTGTTACTGCTGTTCCATCATTTTGTACATAATCTAACGTCACTGTAAGTTCTGATTTTAGATTATCTGGCTGTGTAGTTACATTATTATCATATTCTACTTTTACTGTTAATACTGCAGTTCCTCCAGCATTTAATAGGTCTCCCTCTTTTATTCCTGTTGTAGTAAATTTGATTGCTGGATTATTAGAGTCTGATACTGTTATCTTTTCTAATACTGCATTTAATGAACCACTATTTGTTACTGTTATATCATATTCTAATGAATCCCCTGGACTAACTAAATTAGTATTAAATGTTGCAGTTAATGTACCTTTCCCTGTTGGTTCTTCTGCATTACTGGCTCCTCCTACTATATTTTTAGTTTGAATATCTGTTATTAATATATTCCAGTTACTTGATACCTTACTTGTTCCTGTTATGTTTAGTACGCTTTGAAATGCCGCATATCCTACTACCATAAGTAGTACTACTGCGCATAAACTTCCTATTATTATATTATTCTTTCTTTTTTGTGTCATACTTTTTTCTCCTATTCTATTTTCATTATAACTAAAAATAACACATAAAGCAATAAAAAAATATAGTAAAAACTATATTTAATTTAAATCGTCATCACTAAATGGATAAGGACATAATTCATTAATTGTAACAATACTTTCTTTAGTACCACCATAATTATAAGTAACTATCTCAGTATCCATATCACAAAAATCATTTAGAGCCTGACGACAAACAAAACATGGATAACACTCACCATCAGTCTTATTCATAATATAAATAGTTTTAATATCACCCTTACCATATCCAGATGAAATCGCACTATATAAAGCATTTCTTTCCGCACATATACCTGAAGCAGGCGAAGAGGTTTCCACATTAACCCCTTCAAATAACTTCCCATCTTTACACTCTACAATAGACGCTACATAATAACCATATATAGGAGAATAACTATTTTCAAGTAACTCTTTTAATCTTTCTTTCATCATAACACCTACCTTATAATTTCATAAATCAATATTGGTTTAGAAACTACAGATTTACTAAATTCAAAACATGAAAGAATCTCCTCATCTGTAACCTCTTTATCATTATAATAAACAGTAACTAAACTTTCTCCAACTTCCACCTTATCAGAAACCTTCTTATGTAAAACAAAACCAACAGTTGAATCAATAACATCATCCTTTTTCAATCTGCCAGCCCCAAGTTTTCTAGCCAGTTCTCCAATTTTCAAAGCATTAATACTCTTTATATAACCAGATTCTGAAGATAAAACCTCTTTAGTCCTACTAGAAACTTTAATATCATTTATATCACCATGTTGAAACTTAACTAGTTCTTTAAACTTCTCATATCCAACACCAGTTTTCAAAGCATTCTCCATATATTCAATTGCATCTTCCATAGCCATATTTTTATCCAAAGATAACATTAAAGAACCAAAATTAATAACTAAATCATTCAAATCACTAGGACCATTACCTTTTAAAGTTTCAATACTCTCTATTACTTCTAAAGAATTACCCACTGCATTACCTAATGGTTCATCCATATTAGTAAGTACACATATAGTATCCTTACCATTTAAATGACCAATCTTAACCATAATTCTAGCAAGTTCCTTAGCATCTTCCATATTAGTCATCAATGCACCATTACCAACCTTCAAATCAATAACAATCTTAGATGCCCCACTTGCAAGTTTCTTACTCATAATACTAGAAGCAATTAAAGGAATAGACTTAACAGTTCCTGTAACATCTCTTAAAGCATAAATCTTTTTATCTGCAGGACACAAATTATTCATTTGACCAACTATAGCAACACCAATATCATCAACTTGATCTTGTACTTCCTCTAAAGTCATTTTTGTTTGAAAACCAGAAATAGACTCTAACTTATCAATAGTTCCACCAGTATGACCCAAACTACGACCACTCATCTTGGCCACCTTAACACCTAATGCTGCAACTAAAGGTGCAAGAACAATAGTCGTCTTATCGCCAACACCACCAGTAGAATGCTTATCAACACTATCAAAATCCAACTCTAAAACCTCACCACTATGAAGCATAATATCAGTTAAATCAATTATCTCCTTATCACTCATACCATTAATCATAATAGCCTTAAGTAATAAAGTCATATCATCATCAGATATTTCATTATTAACATATCCCATAACAGCATAATCAATTTCACCTTTATTAAGTGCCCCTTGATTATTTTTCTTTTCAATAATTTCTAAAATATCATACATTATTATCACCTATACCTATACTAACTATATTAATTATATCAAAAAAGTAGCACTTAAGGTACTACTTCATTCTCTTATCAATCAATTTCATAGTTCTTTCAGGATCACTATACAAATTTTTGTAAAGTTTTTTATACTTTTTAATTTCACTAATAATCTCTAAATCTTTTTTAGGCATTTTAACTACGTAATCTTCTTCACCTTCAGCAACCACCTTCACCTCACGTCCAGATAGTTCATCAAGTGTTAAACCTAAAATATCTGCAAGTTCAATAAAATGTTCTAAAGTTGGAGTACGGTCATTATTCTCATACCAACATATAGCAACCTTAGATACACCTAGTTTCTGAGCCAATTGTTCTTGTGACATTCCTAATTTTTTTCTTGCATGTTTCAACGCTTGTGAATTAATAGCATTCATAAAATCACCGTTACCCTCTCGTTAACCATATTATAGCAAATAGTTATTAAATATCAAATTAATTAACTAAAAGTTACGAAAATTAAATTACTAATATTATACCAATTTATAATACGTTTGTCATTGTTTTTTAACTTTCAGTTAGAAAAGTATTGTATATAACTAAGAGTTAATGTATAATGTAACTATAGAAGGAAACAGGAGGTTAATATGGATAATTTAAAAAATTACAGACTACAAAAGAAATATACGTGCAAAATAATGGCAGAAAAATTAGGGGTAAGTAAACCATTCTACTGGCAAATAGAAAATAAAAAACGAAGACTCTCCTATGAAATGGCAGTTAAAATAGCAAATATATTTAAAACAAAACCAGACAAAATATTTTATGAAGAATTTAAAAACAAGGAAAAATAAACCTTGTTTTTAAATAATAAATTCTGGAGTTACGACAACAATAAAGTTTAAAAGGTAGATTATAATCGGTGTGTGAGAAAAATACAAGAAACAATTCGTCATAACCCCAGAACAAATTATTCTTCCTTATCCTTGTGGCTACTAGATAAAAAAGTCACTTTTTCAGCAACAACTTCAGTAATAAATCGTTCGCCTTCATCTGTTTGATATCTATCAACCTGTATTCGGCCCTTAACACCTACTAAATCTCCTTTTTTACAATAATCAGTAGTATTCTGAGCCACACCTTGCCATAACTTACATCCAATAAAATCGGTATCATATTCGCCATTCATATTTTTATATGCTCTAGGCACAGCAAGTGTAATTCTAGAAAGTTTTTTTCCACTTTCCGTTTCATACAATTCTGGATCATTAGCAATACGACCTACTAAAACAGTTTGATTAAGCATGTTATCCCTCCTTTCGAAAGGTAATATACAGAAAAATCAAACAATTATCAAATAACAAAAATACCAAATCTGCTATATTTTTATATACAAATTAACAATATTCAGTATAACAAATTCCCTATTTTAAAAAAAATTACATACCAAAAAAGAAAATTTAGCAAAAAAAAGTTACTAGAACTTTTTACAATCTAAATTAACCTTAGTTCCAGTAACTTCACCACTAACATAATCAATAGTTATAATAGTCTTTGTTGTTTTAACATTACATCTATCCAAAACATCTAACTTATAATTTTCACCACTATTAGCATTAGCACCTTTAAGCATTTCAAGTGTTACATCATATGCTCCTGCTCCAGTATTAGTATTCATATAATTTTCATAATAATTAATAGAAGCCTCTTCCATAGCCTTTTCTAATTGCCTAGTATTAGTTCTATCTAAAACGTAAAAATAAACACCAGCCCCAATAACAATAATTAAAACAATTAGAAAAACAATTAGTTTTGTCCTGCTTTTCTTCTGAGGTTCACTAGTTTCCATCGTATTATTTGTATCAACAATCTCCAAAGTTTCCATATTTTTATTATCCATTTTTATTCCTCCTTAAAAATAATTTTTGAGTAGTGCATTAAGTTCAACCGCATATTCCATAGGTAAACTTTCTCTAAACTCCTCAATAAATCCCATAATAAGTAATTCCTGAGCCTTATCTTCACTCAGTCCCCTGCTCATCAAATAAAATAATTTATCCTCATCTAACCTGGAAACAGTCGCTTCATGTTCCAAATAAGAAGAATCATTCTCCACAATATTTTTAGGAATAGTATCACTTTTAGATTCATCATCCAATATTATTGTATCACATTTAATCGTAGATTTAGAATTAATTGCCTTTTTATCAATATAAACAGTACCACGGTAACTCGCATCGCCACCACTAGCCGCAATCGACTTACTAATAATTTTACTAGTAGTATTAGGTGCCAAATGAATCATTTTAGCCCCAGCATCTTGAATCTGGTCTTTAGTCGCAACCGCAATTGAAATACAGTTACCAGATGCACCCTCGCCTTTTAAAACACAAGTAGGATACTTCATATTTATCTTTGAACCAATATTTCCATCAATCCACTCCATAAGACCATTATCCAAAACTTGAGCTCTTTTTGTAACTAAATTGTAAATATTATCTGCCCAGTTTTGAATAGTCGTATATCTACAACTAGAATTCTTTCCAACATATATTTCAACAACCGCCGCATGAAGTGAATCAGATAAATGATAAGTTGCAGTACAACCTTCCATATAATGAACATGACTATCATCATCAACAATAATTAAAGTTCTCTCAAATTGCCCCATATTTTTAGTATCAATCCTAAAATAACTTTGAAGTGGCCTATCGATAGTTGTATGTGGTGGCACATAAATAAAAGTCCCTCCACTCCATACTGCACCATTTAAAGCCGTATACTTATTCTCATCATACTTAACAAGTTTATTAAAATACTTCTTAAATAACTCAGGATACTTCTGCAAAGCCTCATCAGTACTACAAAAAATAACATTTTTATCAGTAAGTTCTTTAATCATATTACTATAAACAACTTCACTCTCATACTGAGCATGAGTTCCATCTAAATATTTTTTCTCTGCATCAATAAGACCAACATTATCAAAAGTTTCCTTAATATTACATGCTACATTATTCCAATCATTCTCTACCATGTCAGAAACCTTTTTATAATAATTAATCTCATCAAAATCAATTTTTAATTCAGGGCCAAAATTAGGATTTGCAGTTTCCATAAAAGTCTCATAAGCCTTTAAACGAAAATCAGTCATCCATTTTGGTTCACCTTTAGTTTTAGATATATTTATAATTTTCTCACTGCTAAGTCCTAATTCTTCTCCCATATCATTTCACCTATTTACATTATACTAAATTTAAAGAAAAATAAAAAGAGAAATTCCTCTCTAATTATCAAAATTAATTATTATCAAGTCCTTCTAATACTTTCTCTATTCCCCACCAAGGAAGTAATACACACTTTTTACGATTAGGTTGCTTATAAGTGTCATCATAAACAATTGCTGATTCTAAAACCTCTGGATTATAATCCTTTTCATCTAACATATTTATAAAATTAGATAAAATCTCTCTAACCTCAGAAATACTTTTACCAATCAAAGTTTCAACCATAATAGAAGATGAACTAATACACATCGCACAAGCCTCACCATCAAAACGAATATCTGAAAGTTTACCATCATTAACCTTAACCATCAAATTAACCTCATCAATACAACTTTCATTATTCATATTTATTTTAATATAACTATCATCTTCTATAAGTCCTCTATTATTAGGATTTTGATAATGCTCAAGCATAATACTTCTTTTTAAATTAGTATCCATTTAGTCATCTCCTTCTTGTTAATAAAATTATACCATATAAGTACAAAAGAAAAAAGCACCAATGTGCTTATCTTGATTCAACAATTAATTTAATTGCAGTTCTCTCTTCACCTTCTATTACAATATCTGTAAAAGCCGGTATACATACTAAGTTTTTACCACTAGGAGCCACAAATCCACGAGCAATTGCCACTGCTTTAATTGCCTGATTAAGCGCTCCCGCCCCTATTGCTTGTATTTCTACAGTTCCTTTTTCTCTAAATACGTTTGCGAGTGCTCCTGCTACTGAATTAGGGTTTGATTTAGCCCTTACTTTTAATGTTTCCATATATATTTCCTCCTTTGTTTTTACATTTAATTATATGTATAAATATTTTTTTTAGAATCAATTTAATTTTTTATCTTGACATTAAAAAAAATTAATTGTATCATTGTATTAATGACATAATACAATTAAAAAGGAATGATGCTTATGAATTTCAATAATAACATCCCTATATATGTTCAGTTAATAGAACAATTAAAAACATATATAATCTCAGGCCAAATAAAACCAGGAGAAAAATTACCATCAGTAAGAGATTTAGCCCTGAAAACCAAAGTAAACCCCAATACTATGCAAAAAGCATTAGTAGAACTAGAAGAAATCGATTTAATATACACTGAAAGAACAAACGGAAAATATGTAACCGAAAATGAAAACACCATAAAAAAATTAAAACAAGAATACGCAAAAAATATATCAGCCCAGTATTTTAAAAGTATGGAAAAAATTGGTTACTCAAAAAAAGATACCATAAAATATTTAAAAGAGTTAGGAGAAGATAAATAATGGAACTATTAGAATGTAAAAACTTAGAAAAAAGTTTCGGAAATACAAAAGTATTAAATAACATTAATCTTACTATTCCCAGAGGAAAAATAATTGGCCTGTTAGGTAAAAACGGTACTGGTAAAACCACCCTTATAAAATTAATCAATAATTTACTCACCCCTACTAAGGGAACTATTTTAATAAATGGAAAAGAAATAGATATAGAAAGTAAAAAAATAATATCTTATTTACCAGAAAGAACCTATTTAGATAAAACAATGACAGTCAAACAAATAATCAAATTCTTTGAAGAATTCTATGAAAATTTTGATTCTAAAAAAGCAAAAAAACTGCTTGAAGACCTAGGCTTAAATATAAATCAAAAACTATCTAAAATGAGTAAAGGTATGCAAGAAAAAGTTCAACTAGTATTAGTAATGTCACGAAAAGCCGACCTATATATATTAGATGAACCACTAGGTGGTGTCGACCCTGCTACCAGAGATTATATATTAGATACCATTTTAAATAACTTTAATGAAGGCGCTAGTGTAATTATTTCAACCCACTTAATATCAGACATTGAAAGAATATTAGATGAAGTAATATTCATCGATAAAGGTCAAATAATTCTAACCCAAGACGCCGATGAACTTAGAACAAAAGAAAATGATTCAATCGATGAAATATTTAGGAGGATGTTCAAATGTTAACAAAACTTTTAAAATACGATTTAAAAAATATCTTTAAATTTTTAATTATATTCTATTCACTATCAATAATTGGCGCAATCTCAACTAGAATATGCTTTAATATTGAAAACTCATTCATTTTAGAAATAATAGCCCAAATCTGTAGTGGATTTACAATAGCTATGATAATAAATATATTAATTAATAATATAATAAAACTATGGGTAAGATTTAAAAATAACCTTTATGGTGATGAATCATATTTAACTCATACACTACCCGTTTCAAAAAAAGACATATATTTATCAAAAATTTTAACCACTATCATATCTCTATTTATAAGTACTCTAGTCATAGCCCTAACCTTGTTTATCGCATATTATTCAAAAGAAAACGTTGAAGCACTGAAAAATTTCCTTCTACCAATTGCCACCGCCTATGGCAGTACTATTATTAAAATTATATCATCCTTCCTATTCATATTATTTTTACAATTTGCAAATACTGTTCAAGCAGGATTTACAGGTATAATATTAGGGCATAAAATGAACCAAACTAAAATCGGATTTTCAGTAATCTTCGGTTACATAACATATACAATTACCCAACTATTTGCTCTGTTTATAACATTTATAACTGCCCTATTTAATAAAGATTTAATGAACCTATTCATTACAAATCAAATTATTGATGTTGAAATAGTAAAAGTTACAATATACTTATCAATAATAATTTACACCATAACACTCATAATTGGATATTTCATTAATATAAAATTATTAAAACAAGGCATTAATGTCGAATAACCAAAGGCAACTTATGTTGTCTTTTTATGTGACAAAAGTGTAAGGTTAAAAAAACAATTTTTATTATATAATATATATGAAATGTGGTGATGTAAATGATAATAAATATAAGAAAGGAAAAACAATAACATGGGATATATATCTGCTATTAACTATGCTGTAATATTTTTTCCCTTTGCTGCCCTATTATTTACAATGCCATTCATATTAAGTCAATATCATAAATATGGATCAATCTCATTTTTAAAATCAATCATAACTTACCTATTTATATTCTATCTAATATGTGCTTATTTTCTAGTTATTCTTCCATTACCAACAATCGAAGAAGTAGCCAAACTAAGTACACCTCAAATACAACCTATCCCCTTCGAATTTATGATAGACTTTATTAATCATACCTCATTTGATATAACAAATTACCATACATATATAAAAGCCATGAAAGAATCATATTTTTATGTACCAATGTTTAATATCTTATTAACAATTCCCTTTGGCTTTTTCCTAAAGTATTATTTTAAGTGTGGTATGAAAACTACTATTATATATACATTCCTATTAAGCTTATTCTTTGAACTAACCCAACTAACCGGGCTATATTTCATCTACCCTAGAGGATATAGATTATGCGATATAGATGACTTAATTTTAAATACATTAGGCGGACTTATAGGATTCATAATAAGTAAACCATTAATAAACATTTTACCTAAAATAGATTACATTAACGCAAATGCGACTGAAAAAGGAAAAATAATCTCTGGACCAAGGCGAACACTAGCCTTTTTGTTAGACTTATTTATACTATTTATAATAGAAATTATCACAATTATAATATTTGAATACAACACATATCTAACTATTATAATTGCCCTCCTATATTACTTTATAATCCCCCTATTCCTAAACACCAGTACACCAGGTAAAAAATATTTAAATATAGCAGTCCTAGATTATAATGGAACCAAAAATATACCAAGATTACTACTTAGAAAATTTTTAGTTATTTTAATCTACATAATAATTCCTATTTCAATTTTCAAAATAATAATTAATATAAATAATGGCATAACCGAATTTTTAGGACTAATAATCTTAGGAAATTTATTTATACTATATTCTATAACAACGATCAAATATATTTTTACAGGTAAAGATATAATTTATGAAAAACTAAGTAAAACAAAATTAGTTAGTACAATTAAATAAACAAATGTAAATAACATTTGTTTTTTCATGATATAATGAGATTGGAGGTAAACATGAAAAATAAAAAAATAACAAGAAAAATAACACAAGGAGTATATGCCCTAACAACAAATAATGGTGGATGTATAGTTGATGCAGTATCACAAATCAGTGCAGGTGCTAACCCTTTAATTTCAGTTGCTGTAATGAAAACCAATTATACAAACGAACTACTAAAAAATAATAAAACATTTGCTATTTCAGTATTAGATGAAACAGTAAATTCTGATATCATAAACACATTTGGAATGAACTCAATGAGAAATATAAATAAATTTGAAAATACTGAAACTATAGAAATAGAAAATATCAAAGTAATAAAAGATTCCATAGGATATATGATATGTGAAATAATAGATTCTATAGACAATGATACACATACCCTATTTATCGGAAAACTAATTGAAGCAGACGTTTTCAACGACAAAAAACCAATGAGTTATGCTTACTATCAAGAAAATAAAAATGATTTAATAAAAGTAACCACTGAAAAAGGAAAAATAGCATGGGTTTGTCAAATATGCGGTTATGTATATTATGATGATGAATTACCAGACGATTTCAAATGTCCAATGTGCGGTGTAGGAAAACAATTATTTAAACGAAAAGAAAACTAGACAATGTAAAATTCATTGTCCTTTTTATATATTTATTAATACAATAAGTATTTACATTTATTTTTTCCGTGATATAATTAAAAAAAATTAAAGGAGATTTTAATATGGAAAAAAGACAAAAAGTATATGATTTATATTGGTATTTTGCATATGAAAGACAAAACATATTTTGGAAAAAATTAAACAATTACCCTGCTCCTTGGACAGAAGACCCAATACTACAAACATACAAATTTTGTAATAGTTATCGTGTAAATGACAGAGTCAGCCAATATTTACTAAAAAATGTAATTTATAGTAAAAAAACATATTCTAAAGAAAACATGCTATTTAGAATAATACTATTTAAACTATTTAATAAAGAATCAACATGGGAGTTATTAATAGACAATTTTAATGATATTACTCTAGATGATTTCAAACCTAAAGAATATTCAAAAGTATTAGAAAATGCTATATCAAATGATAAGAAAATTTATAATGATGCCTATATCAGTTGTGCCAATAAAGCATTTGGCTATAACAGAAAACACGATAATCATTTGGCCCTATTAAATAAAATGTTTAATATAGATAAAATTCAAAATAAAATATTAAAATGCAAAACAATGGAAGAAGCCTTTAATATAATAAAATCATATCCTCTAATCGGAAACTTTATGGCATATCAATTAGTTACAGATATTAACTATAGTGATATAGTTAACTGGCAAGAAAATGAATTTACAGTTGCTGGTCCTGGTTCTCTTAGAGGAATAAAAAAATGTTTTATTGATAAAGGGAAATATACCAATGAAGATATCATTAGATATATGTACGAACACCAAGACCAAGAATTTAAAAGATTAGGATTAGATTTCAAAAAAATTGGCAATAGAAAACTACAATTAATTGATTGCCAAAATATATTTTGTGAATTAGATAAATATTGTAGAGAAGCCCTACCAGATCTAAAATCTAATAGAACTAAAATAAAGAAAAAATATACACAAAAAACAAATAAAATTGATTATCTATATCCACCTAAATGGCACATTAATAAAAATAATGATTAAACATTATTTTTATTTTTCACATTTTTACAAATAAAAAACTCACATTATGTGAGTTGTTACCTTAATGGAGCGGGTGAGGAGAATCGAACTCCCGTAGTCAGCTTGGAAGGCTGGAATTCTACCATTGAACTACACCCGCAAATTAGTAGGCACTTATAATTATACTTATATTATATTAAATTGTCAACTAATTTTTCATAATTTTAAAAATATTTATAATAAATTATTCATCATAATTCCACAACCCCAATTGTCCATTAATTTTAATTGGTTCTATTTTTTCAATTTTTCCTAATTTAAAGCCATAACCGCTCCAACTATCATCATTAACTACACCTGAATAAACTAAAGAATCTTTATTTTTTAGTTTTCTCTTCATATCATCATCAATAAACACACAGTCAGTAATATTTGCCTTAGCAATTATACACCCTAAAGGATATTCCAAACCCAGATGTTCAAATTTCTTCATCGCTTTTTTATCAATCCCCTTCCCTGCATGGATTAATATTTCACCACGATAATTAATCTTCCAAGTCCTAAATTCATACTCTTTTAAACCAGCAGCAATCAAACTAGCAAACGGTTGTTTAACAGTAATCACTTTCATACAATACCTACTTTCTAATACATTACAATTATATAACAAAAACTAACTATAATAAATAGTTAGTTAGAAAGTAATTAAGACTAATGATCAATTTTGGCCATAATATCTCCTCCCATTTATATTATATTAAAATAATCAATAATTAATCCGCCCTTATATTTTATAATATCTGTTTAATGTATATTGAATCAATTTTACTTAAAGCAAAACATTTCTTACCTAAATCCTTTAATGAGGCCCCTATATGATATAACTCACTATCATCTAATATTATAAATCTATCATGAAAATTATTTACTTGTTTTATGGTTACATTTGGATATTGTAAATTGAACTTTTCTATATCTAAATTACTTTTTATATTTTTTGTCCATAACTCTACTTTTACATTTTCATTTTTATAAATTAATATATCCAATATAGTTTTATCTACATAATTATCAATAATTATTATTTTTTCTTTTGCTTTTCTTATTATATTTATTAGTAGACTATAAGCGTCATAGATTTGACCATCAAAAAATAACTTTTCTGTTAGTTCTTTAGGATTCATTTCATCTAGTAGTTGGTTTATCTTATCATCATGTTCTAAATATCCATATTCAAGTTTTGTTATTCTATTAAATACTTCAGCATTATTATTTATAAATTTTCTCATTTCAACAAAGGCATTCATAATGTTTACACTAACTCGAACTGCAGTTTTATTTTTAATTATTCCACTTAACATTGCAATTCCTTGTTCAGTAAAAACATAGGGTAAATATTTGCGATATTGTCCACGATAATTCTTTAAGGTCGAAAATTTCGACCTTAAAGAATTATACTCATCTTCTGTTAATCTAAAACAAAAATTTTCTGGAAATCTATCCTTATTATTTCTAACTGCTTCATTAATCCTTTTTGTCTCAACATTATACAAAAATGCCACATCACTATCTAACATAACTTGTTTCCCTCTTATTCCATATATCAAATTTTTTATGTCTTTTTCTTTAACTATTACATCATTCATTTTTCTAATCCTTTCCAATTACCCCTCACATATAATATACGATTTTTATATAACAAATTCCTGCAAGAAAATTAAAAAAGTTATACTTTTAAACAAAAAAACTAACTATAATAAATAGTTAGCAATAGAAAAGAATTAAACATAATCTATTCTTGGCATAATATCTCTTCCCATTTATATTATATTATACTATATTAAAATAATCAATAGAAAAAAACTGCAAATAAATGCAGTTTTAATTTTCTATTATTTAATAACTTCTGAAATATTTCCAGAACCAACTGTTCTACCACCTTCACGGATTGAGAATTTAGTTCCTTGTTCAATCGCAATTGGAGCGATTAATTCTACAGTCATTTCAACGTTGTCACCTGGCATTACCATTTCAACACCTTCTGGTAATTCAATAACACCTGTAACGTCAGTTGTACGGAAGTAGAATTGTGGACGGTAGTTACTAAAGAATGGAGTATGTCTTCCACCTTCTTCTTTGCTAAGTACATAAACTTGAGCTTTGAATTTAGTATGTGGAGTAACGCTTCCTGGTTTAGCAATAACTTGACCACGTTCAACGTCTTCACGAGAAACACCACGTAATAATAATCCAGCGTTGTCTCCTGCTTCAGCATAGTCTAATTGTTTTCTAAACATTTCGATACCAGTAACAACTGTTTTCTTAGTATCTTTTAAACCAACGATTTCAACTTCGTCGTTTAAGTTAAGTTGACCACGTTCAACACGTCCAGTAACAACTGTTCCACGACCAGTAATTGTAAATACGTCTTCGATTGGCATTAAGAATGGTTTATCAGCATCTCTTTCTGGAGATTCAATCCATTCATCAACAGCATCCATAAGTTCCATAACTTTTTCTTCATATGCAGCATCGCCTTCAAGAGCTTTTAATGCAGATCCTCTAATAACTGGAGTATTGTCTCCGTCATATCCATATTCAGTTAAAAGTTCACGAACTTCCATTTCAACTAATTCTAATAATTCATCATCATCAACCATATCACATTTGTTTAAGAATACAACCATACGAGGTACTCCAACTTGACGTGATAACAAGATGTGTTCACGAGTTTGTGCCATAGGTCCATCTGTAGCAGCAATAACTAAGATAGCACCATCCATTTGAGCAGCACCAGTAATCATGTTTTTAACATAGTCCGCGTGTCCTGGACAGTCTACGTGAGCATAATGTCTTTTTTCTGTTTCGTATTCGATGTGTGCAGTATTAATAGTAATACCACGTTCTCTTTCTTCTGGAGCTTTATCGATATTAGCGAAATCAGTAAGTTCAGCTAATCCTTTCTTTGCTAACACACTACTAATTGCAGCAGTTAATGTAGTTTTTCCGTGGTCCACGTGTCCAATTGTACCAATATTAACGTGGGCTTTGGCACGGTTATATTTTTCTTTTGCCATTTTATTTTCCTCCTTTAATGTATTTCATCTAACATTTTAGCAAGACTAAACTAAAATTTCAAGTCTTTTAGTCTAGTTTCCGCCATTTTTTTTGATTATTTCTTCAGAAATATTCTTTGGAACTTCTTCATAGTGGTCAAATACCATAGTATAGTTTCCTCTACCTTGAGTATTTGAACGTAAATTAGTTACATAACCAAACATTTCTGAAAGTGGTACCATAGCATCAATAGATAATGAATTACCTTTTGATTCTTGACCAAGTGGACGACCACGACGAGCCGTAATATCGCCCATAACTGCTCCTAGATATTCATCAGGAACTCTAACGTTAACCTTCATTATTGGTTCTAATAATACAGGTTTACATTTGTTTTTAGCCTCTTTTAAAGCAAGTGAAGCCGCAACTTTAAACGCCATTTCAGATGAATCAACATCATGATATGAACCATCAAATAATGTTGCTTTAACATCTACAAGTGGATAACCTGCAAGTACACCAGTTTGTAAAGATTCTTGAAGACCTTTATCTACTACTGGAATATATTCACGAGGAACTACTCCACCAACAATAGCATCAACAAACTCATAACCTTTATCTGGATTTGGTTCAAACTTAATCCATACATGTCCGTATTGTCCACGTCCACCAGATTGTTTGATATGTTTACCTTCACAATCACCTACTTGAGTTAATGTTTCTCTATAAGAAACTTGAGGTTGACCAATATTAGCCTCTATACCAAATTCTCTTTTCATTCTATCAACGATGATGTCAAGGTGTAATTCACCAACACCAGCGATAATAGTTTGACCAGTTTCAGCATTTGTAGATGCTCTAAATGTAGGATCTTCTTCAGATAATTTTTGTAAAGCAAGACCCATTTTATCTTGGTCACCTTTTGATTTTGGTTCAATTGCAAGTTCAATAACTGGTTCTGGGAATTCCATAGACTCTAATATACACCCATGTTTTTCTTCACATAAAGTATCACCAGTAGTTGTATCTTTAAGTCCCACAGCTGCTGCAATATCACCAGTATATACATCACTAATTTCTGAACGATCATTAGCGTGCATTTGTAAAATACGTCCAATTCTTTCCTTCTTATTTTTAGAAGCATTTAAGATATATGAACCACTTGATAAATGACCAGAATACACTCTAAAGAATGTAAGTTTTCCAACAAATGGATCAGTCATTACTTTAAATGCAAGTGCACTAAAAGGTTCATTATCACTTGGATGTCTTTCGATATCATTACCATTAAGGTCTACACCTTTAATAGCCTCGATATCAGTAGGTGCTGGCATGTAATCAAGAATAGCGTCTAATAATAATTTAACACCTTTATTTCCTAATGCAGTACCGCACATTACAGGGAAGAAATTAACATCTAATGTTCCACGTCTAATTGCTTTTTTAATTAAATCAACAGGAATTTCTTCTCCCTCTAAATATTTATTCATTAATTCATCATCAAATTCCGCAACTGCTTCAATTAATTCAGTTCTCTTTTCATTAGCAATATCTACTAAATCAGCAGGAATATCAATGACTTCAGGTTCTTCTAGTTGCCCACCATCATATTTATAAGCTGTCATAGTTACTAAATCAATGATACCATTGAAATCACTTTCAGCACCAATAGGCCATTGGATTGCTTTAGCGTTAATACCTAATAACTTATCAATAGTTTCTAAACTGTATTCAAAGTTTGCTCCCATTTTGTCCATTTTATTAGCAAAAATCATACGAGGTACTTTGTAATCATCTGCTTGACGCCATACAGTTTCAGTTTGTGGTTCAACACCTGCTTGTGCATCGATAAGTGCAACAGCACCATCTAATACACGTAAGCTTCTTTGTACTTCAACAGTAAAATCTACGTGACCTGGAGTATCAATAATATTAAGTCTATATCGTTTCCAGTAAGCGGTAGTAGCCGCTGAAGTAATAGTAATACCACGTTCTTTTTCTTGGTCCATCCAGTCCATAGTTCCTTCACCATCGTGAGTTTCACCTATTTTATGGATTTTACCAGTATGGAATAAAACTCTTTCAGTACAAGTAGTTTTACCTGCATCGATATGAGCCATGATTCCAATATTACGTGTATGTTCTAAACTATATTCACGAGCCATATATTTTTTTCCTTTCTTCTATTACCATCTATAATGAGCAAATGCCTTATTAGCTTCAGCCATTCTGTGAGTATCTTCACGTTTTTTAACTGCTGCTCCTACTCCATTTGCAGCATCAATAATTTCGTTAGCAAGATTTTCAGCCATTGTATGACCACCTCTTAAACGAGCATATTGTACAAGCCAACGAAGACCTAATGCTTGACTTCTATCTGCCTTAACTTCGATTGGTACTTGATAGTTAGCACCACCAACACGTCTAGATTTAACTTCAAGTGCTGGCTTAATGTTACTCATTGCTTTTTCAAATATTGCAGTTGGTTCTTCACCAGTTTTTTCTTTAATCATATCAAAAGCATTATAAAGAATAGTTTGAGCAGTTCCTTTTTTACCATCTTGCATTATTTGGTTAATTAATTTAGTAACTAACTTAGAATTGTAAACTGGATCCGCTAAAACGTCTCTCTTAACTGCACGTCTCTTACGCATCTTAATCCTCCTTCCATAAAATATATTATTTAAAATTAATTATTACTTTTTGGTTTTTTAGCACCATATTTAGAACGTCCTTGACGACGAGCATCAACTCCAGCAGTATCCATAGTTCCACGGATTACATGATAACGTACACCGATAAGGTCTTTAACACGTCCACCACGAACTAATACAACACTGTGCTCTTGTAAGTTGTGTCCTTCTCCAGGAATGTAAGCATCTACTTCTTTTCCGTTTGAAAGTCTAACACGAGCATATTTTCTTAACGCTGAGTTTGGTTTCTTAGGTGTTTTAGTTCCAACACGAGTACATACACCACGTTTTTGTGGAGAATTAGTATTAGTTAATTTATTATCTTTACTATTTAATCCTACCCCTAACATTGGAGATTTACTCTTTTTAGTTTTGTTTTTTCTACCTTTTCTAACTAGTTGATTGATAGTTGGCATATTATTCCTCCTTTCATTACACATATCCAGGTGTTTCATTTTTCATCTTAATTAAAGATTTACCTAAGTAAATCCAAATTAAATGCATAAATAATATACCACCTTATTATATGTTTGTCAATAATTTTTATACTGCATAATCAATAATTTAACAAAATTTAACAAATTAAAAGAAGACATTAATCTTCTTACTTAATTATATCTTAGCGAGATTTGACTTTTTGTTCCATTTTTTCATATAAATCATTAAACTCACCAACTGTTAATGCTTGAATACTATCATCTAAACAATCAATAGATTGTCGAATTAATCCAAAATCCTCTTCTCCCTCTTTTGTTAATTCTTCAAAACTTTTATTCAATGTCGTTTCAACTAATGAATTGGGATTTACTCCTATAAGTAATGTCTGCATCTCCTTTAATTCTTCTAGTAATAATGATTGAATATATGCTGCAGTTGTTCTTAAATTAGTATCGTAATCATATGCAGTAACACTCCCAACAACACCAGAAGTTGTTAAAGCAGAACCTGTAGTCCAAAAACTACAACCAACTTCACCATCTACACGTAAGGAACTATAACCAACTAATGCATTAGAAACAGAAACTGGTATTAGTGCAAATGGTGCAAAAATATTATTATTTAGTTAAATGCAATCGCTTTTCTACCCTTTGCTCTGGTGGCAGCAAATCAATTATATCATCAGATTGGCCAAAAAAATCTCTAAACTCCTCTATAGTCAACGAATCCAAATAACTACAGATTATTTCACGTCTTGCATAATCAATAAAGCGGCTATCTAATTCACCAATTTCCTGCTCAATTATAGCCATTTGTTGACACAACTTTTCAGTCTCTTGATTATCAACAATACCAGATAAATCTTTCGACAGTTCCTCTAACTCCTCTTTTGATAATGATTGAACATATTGTTTTGCAACTTTCATGTCTTCATAACATGAACCTGCAATTTCCATCCCACAGGCCCCAAGCATGAACGTAATACCCGAAGCAATAATTGTCGAAAACAATTCCTTAGTATCTGCATCACTATGATCTGCTATAATTAAAGCCACAGGACTGCCTGTTGAACTACACACCCCCAAACTTGAAATTTGAGTTGGTGTTAACGAATAAAACAGTGACTCCATATTTTCTACCTTCTTTCTATATATAATAATTTATAAACTCTTAGTTTTAACTCCCATTCTTTGAGATAAACTACTATCACGATAACTAATCTCTTTTTTTACCAAGTCTAATAACAATTTAGCCTGAGCAGATGTTTGAATTCCTGCAAGCACCTCATCAATAGAAGGTATATTATCCCCTTCTTGAACTTTCCTAGATACTATACTAGTAACCTCATGATACTCTTCTGCTCTCTTTTGTAATCTTTTTTTACGTTTTTGATAAGGTCCTTCTATATACTTATTAACCCTTTTTATATTATAGTTTTGAAGCAAAATACAATTTGCATTTATAAAAGTACTTAATGATTCAACAATTAAGCCTAATATCGAAATCACACTTACAAAAGCATTAAAATTACTAAAAATAGACATATTACTACCTATTAATAAAATAATTATAATAGGAATTTTTATAAAATTCTTCTTAAGTCCCCTTTTATGAATATCTTTATTTTTATTAAGCCAAAATAAAGTTTTTTCAGGATTATCAATGTCTAAATGATAATTCATATTTTCCTTACGATGTTTTTCTTTTCTTATTTCTAATATAGAAAATTTAGTACAATTAACATCCAACAATCTTTCATCTTCTGTCTTTGCCTTTTCTAACTTCTTATTTAACCCCTTTTTTATTCTTTTTTCAACAAACCTATCATAATTTGGAACTAGTCTATCTTGGACTTTAAACTTAATCATTTCCAAATCAAATACTCTAGATTGAAAAAACTTCATCCACCTATCGTAAACATTAGTCTTTTTCATATAAAACTCACCTTACCCCCAAATTCTACACTTTACCTTTTCTTCTATCTCTTCATAAGAATCTTTAAATTCCCCTAAAGTTAATGTTCTTAAATAATCCAGAAACTCTTCGTTATTTTCCACTTCAACTTCTTCATCATTAATTAAACTTAATTTTTCTGAAAGTTCTTCAAGTTCTTCTTTTGATAACGACTGTATATATGCTTCCGCTTGATTAAGTTCCTGAATGTATGAAATACCAGGAGCAGTAACCATAGTACCAACAATAGTACTAGATAATCCTGTCACCAAAGTTGAATTAATATCATCTCTTGACGCATATGGATTTAAAGTACTACTATTAGTAGTTGATCCTAATGATATACTACTAACTCCAAGGCTAATTATTACCTCTGGCCTTAACGAATATAAAAGTGATTCCATAAAAACTCCCCCCTTTTGTGGAATTTATCCTACCATTTTATTTATAAAAAGTCAAATTAAAAGATGTCTATCTGACATCATATTTAGCCTTATAACCATTCGTTTGATAATTAGTACCACACCTCAAATATGGCACATAACTAGTATGTCCATCTTCTTTATAAAAATTAACATAACCAGTACATGATTCTTTACTATTTTTAGGATCCATAATCTTATCTAAAATTCCTTCCTCTTCTAAAACACTAATAGTAACATAATCATTATCACCATCTTCTAAAACCTTATAATAATAATTATCAGTATAATTTCTAGCCGAACTCATCATTTCATTTTCTATATCACTATAGGTAACTTCCTTGCTTCCACCAAATAAACCATTTATAGTTTTATTATACATTACCATAGTAACCAATAAAGAAAGACACATAATAGCAATAAAAAGAAAAAACTCATTCATTCCAAAACCACGATTATTCATTAATGTTTCCTCCTTTATTAAAAATGTATAATTTACTAGGTCTTCCAGCCGTATTTATCTTTTCACCTGTTTCCACCACAATATTTTCCGTAAGTAATTTTTTTCTAAAATTTCTTCTATCTAAAGACTTACCAATAATATTCTCAAAAAACGATTGCAATTCTGATAAAGTAAAGTCATTAGGAAATAACTTAAATAAAATATTATCATCATTTTTAATTACTTTCTTTTTCAAATCATCAATATTAACTTTAATAATAGACTCATGATCATACGCAAGTTTAGGCAATTCTGATATATCAAACCATTCCATTTCAGAAGTATGAACAAACTCCTTAACAGTTAAAGAAGTAAAACTACATGCAATAATACGTTCTTCCGAATCCCTATCCAATCCACTAAATACTTGCGATTGCATCAAAAACATATTAGGAAAATTAATTGAATTAACAACAATATTTTCAGCACACGCTTCTAAAGTCTGATCATTAGATAAAATATCTCCAGGAAGCATCCAATAACCCTTATAAGGCTCATTTTTTTTACGTTTCAAAAGAACCTTTATTCTATTATCAGAAACTGCACAGATATTAACTAAAACTTCAATAATATTATAATATGATTTTGCCATAAACTACCTCAATATGCTATTTTCATAAATCTTACAAAAAGCCAAAAATACCTTCTTATCACTTTCAATAAGTTCCAAAAGTTCACCATAATCTTCTTTTTCAAGTAAATAAATAACATGTTCAGAATTATCCTTATCCTTCACAAAGTCTAAAATAACTTCATCTTCACTAGTATTAACTACTCTTTTAAGTAAAACAAAACTAATCAATGAACAATCATATTCTTTCTTAAAAAAACTATTCAATAATTCTACTTGTTCACGATAATCATTATCATTAGTTATATATTTATACTTTCCCTTCTTTATAGCAAGTAAAAGTTTGACAACATCATTATCTTTATAACCTTGTTTATCTTTCATATATACAATAGAATCATCAACCGTTTCATAAAGAAAATTTGAAAGTTCATTCCTAAGTTTAAAATTTCTATTATTCATGATACCCCTCTAATCTCTTATGTTAATCCCATTATAGCATTTATAAATCTAAGTTTCAAGAAAAAAAGACGTTTAACGCCTTATTCAATATTAATCAATTTTTGAGTATTTTCATTTGCTTTTATCTTTAATTTTCCACTATACAGTTTATTGTAATTATAAAATTTATT
>JAAWSW010000010.1 GCA_022801735.1 Bacilli bacterium
GAGTTTGATAGCACATTTGTCGAGAATGTGAAACTCGCATATTCATTATATAACATTTTTACGAAAAAGAAAAGACCATTGACTTTGTCAACAGTCTGAGAAAGTAACCTACTTTCTTTACTGACACTCATGTTTTATGTTCCATTTATTATCTTCTAAATCATATATTAAATAACAACTATCAAAAGTAGGTATGTTTAAAACCTTTTCTGAAACTATTATTTCATATTTTCCATCGTTATCTAAATCAAGTACTTCCATAATACAAAATGGACCATTTTTAATATGTTTGAGCATTGTTACTTTATCGTTTTTAACTACAAACAGAAATCCTCTAACTACATAATCTACTGATTCTAATGTGCTGTTTCCCAATGTATAAATTGTTTCTTCTATCCCGTCTTGATCAAAGTCATATGTAACTTTGCTTGCTCTATAGGTTTCCCTATTTGTTACGTTATATGAATTGAATACTTCATTAATAAATACATTATCAGTTATGTTTTCTATATTTTCCTTTTTATAATCTGCTAATTTTACTGATAAATTTCTAGTTGCTACTCTAAATTTTGGCATTTGTATTTGGTTATAATCTTTATCAAAAAAATACCAGTTTCTATTTTGTGAATATTGCATCGTTATACTATCATAACTATTATCGCCATCTGTAATTTTATAAATTTTTTTTGATAGTTCATCATTATACTCTTGTATCTGATTCCATTTATCTTTATTTTTTTCTAGTATTAAGTAGTTATCTACAATTAAATATTGATCACTACTTTTTGGCCCATTTTTAATAGTGAATACATATATCAATGCTGCTATAACTATTATTAAAAATAAAATACCTACTTTTATTAATATGTTTTTTTCTTCTTCAGTTATTTTCTTCATATTCAACTCTCCTTAAATTTATTATATAGTTTATTATTTTTTCAGTCAATTATTTTATTAATATTTTATGGTTTTATGTTGAATAAAATTTGCCTAATTGATATAATTTTAATAGAGGTGGATAACATGGAAGATGAAAATAAAGTATTATCTATATTAAAAGTTGTTTTTGTAATTATTATTGTGGGCATTATCGCTTTAATTGCTTATCTAGTAGTTAGTCACACGATTAGTTCGTCTAATAAAAATAAATTGGAAGACTATTTTAAGAAACAGGGATTTTCAGAAAAAAATGGGGTTTGGAGTAAAGATGAACAGGAAGAAATTGGCGATATAGTTTCTAATGTTTCTTATAACTATACACCTAATATTAATAAATATTCTAAGGAAATAAAGAATAATGCTAAAAGTTCTCAGGAACAATTAAGATTCAAATACAATGGTAATGATAATATTTCTGTAATATACAGTTTTAATGGAACCGAAGGTGCTAAAAATTGTATGTTAACACAGGATGCTTTATTTAACTATAAAACCAATGATTTTACTTGTAATGTTAAATATAATCCTTCTGATTGTATGTTACACTGTAATACTATTAAAAGTGAGGCACAAAAATTTTCAAATGAACTAAAAAATGTTTTAAATGATTCAGATGTGAATACTTTATTTTTAGATAAGAATAAGGATTAAAAAAAGAATTTCAATTTGAAATTCTTTTTTTATCTGCTTGTTGGCCAATGTGTATTCATATAATCTTGCCATTTTCCAGTAGTATTTAAACCTGAAAAATAACTATATGTCTCTGTAGGCTTAGCGGCATTGAAGTTACCAGTTTTTAACACTTCATATTCAGCCATTCTTCTTCTGACTAATCCATCATCAAAATTGGCTGTCCAACCACAACCGTGGCTTTTCATACAATCAAACACTTCATAACTATCTACACCATTACTTTTAATTTTATTGGCAATATCTTCATAACTACCTGCTGTTCCAGTATTATAAGCAACACTAGCAAGGGTATAAATTTGATATTCTTTTAAATTAGTACCTTCCATATCATTTTTTACAAAGTCTATATAACTTTGCATAATTAATGGATACATTAAATCAATATATGTTTTATCAGTACACCCACTACTTATATCAGAATTAAATCCTGAATAACCGACTTGAGTAGCAAACTTTCCTGAATAATTTTGTGTAATACCAAAGGCCGTTGTCATTCCAGCACCATCACCTAGATTTTCTGCTGAATAACCAGTTCCATCTCCTTTGCCTTTATAATTGCATTTTGATACGCCTTCAACATAGGCTACAAACGATAGAAAAGCCTCTAGGTCTGCTACACCACCACATAAATCTTCTGTATAAGAAGAATTTGTATTATTTCCTCCTGCAGCAACATCAGTGGCATACATTACTCTATAAGTATCTACTACCCAACCGCTATAATTATCATCCAAAGTATTTCCGCTAGCACCTGGGTCAAAAATAGTGACTTTGTTCCCTAAAACTGAGTCTACTGCTACCCAGTGCTGACTACTTTTATCATGGTGAATTTGGAGAACTATATATTTTTGGTATTTACCTTCAGCAGCAAGTGCTAATTCTGCTGATAATTTATTTGCTAATGTAGCATTATCACTAGTATTAACAGAGACTGAATCTCCAATTTTCCAATTAGATGCTAAGTCCTGAAAACCATTCCATTGAAAATTTCCCCTGGTATCAAAACCGCCATTTTTATTAACTATAGTAGCCAAAGCACCTGGATTAAATGTACTATATTCTTTAGGTAAATTAGTAATTTTAGTTCCTGAACGTGCCATTTGAATTGCTATCGATGTAATTAAACATCCAACTTCAGAAACTGTACTATTACCTAAGGCTACACTTCCCCATTCGGCATCTGTTTGTTTCCATCCAGAAAAATTACCAGATGTAGTTACTACACAATTAGGTTCGCCACTAAATATTTTTCTATATAATTCTGCCAACTGAATTATGCCTCTTGCTATTGAATTCTTCGTTGCTTGTTGTTTTTCTTTATCTTCCATTAAACGTACATTTTCTACAGTTCCACCTATAAATCCATTGGTACAAATATTAGCCATATTATAATATCGTCTTGCTTTATTTTCTATCATTGTATCTGCTTTATTAGTTAAAATATCACCAATAAATTGAAAAGGGGTTGTAGCCGTGTCAAAAAGTGCACCTGCCCCACAAAAAACAGCATTAAAACCTGAATTAAACATATCATCTGATAAATTACCAACTAATTTAGTACCTGCTAAGGCTTTTTCATAATTTTCATCACTATAAGTACCAAATGGTCCACCACTTGAGTCTATCATAACTATTGTGGCTGCTATTAAAATATCAGTATTATCACCTTCTGCTTTTGAAGATTGTTTATCTGAGCTATCTTTTAATGAATTAATGGAATTTTGATACTCATTTTTATCAAAATCTTTGTCATATTGTGAACTTAATATTCCAGATGAAGACCCATTATAAAGAACAGTTGCAGCTAAGGCAACATCATCTACTGCATTAGGAAATACTGATTTTATTATCTTCACTTTTTCCCAAAATTGTCTTTCAGCAGCACTTCCACTATCTAATACTGCATTACTTAATACGCTTGCTTTAGTTGGTGTGGTGTTAAAAGATAAACATAAAATTAAAACAGCACAAAAACAAGCAATTGTTTTTATAAATATGTTGTTATTTTTGTGTTGTTTCATTTACTTCACCACCATTTAAAGTTTGTTTATTCTTTTCTTTTTCCACACTAAATAAAGTAGAATTACAGCTATAGGTACTATAAATACTGCATATATCAAAATTGATTCTTTTGTACTTTTAATTAATGCGGTATTATCTTTTGGCAACTCCATAATTATTTTAATTGGTTTATCAGTATAATTTTCTTGATTAATAATCCAAGTATAGGTATTACCATTAATTTTATCAGCGTTATTTTCTATTACCTTTAGTTTTGTTGTTATATTAATATTAGCATTCCTTATGTCATCACCAAATTCAGTGAATGCACATGCAAAACTTCCTGTTGTTGAAATTTCAAATTGATTTTGATCCTTCTTAACTGTCCTATTTGGATAGCATAAATCTAAGACTGTCGCATTATTATATTTATCTAGATTGTGCTTATAGTTAAATTCTGAAAACAATCTATTATCATTATTTTTATAATTTACTGTATAGTATTCCTCTTCGTCAAAATATACTTTATTAGTTGAACTTGTTAATTGACTATAACTATCTTCAGGCAAATTCTCTATACTGTCTATACCAATATTAATGTTTTCTTGTATAGAATTAGAGTCGATATTTAAGTTATATTCTACTGTACATCCTGTTAATAACATACTTACTATGAATAAACATATAATATTTTTTCTCATATTTGTTCCTCAGTCCTATATTAAGTTTTTGCATCAAAAACAAACCATGTGTTAGCGCCACGTTGCATTTCTGATTGGCTAAAATGTCGATTTATAAATTTTTTATTTTGATTATCATTTGGATCATTTACTAATACACTTCCATCTGAGGCTACGCCTCTTAATACAATAAAATGTCCAGCACTAGTAAATAAACTAGCACCATTATAACTACCAATTACAGGACGTGAGTTTTTCAATGCATTATATACCGTTGACCAATTGCTGGTTTCAGTAACAGTACCACAGTTAAATTCTTCAGCGGCAGCACTAAAATAACTCCACAGGGTTCCACCTGAAATATGATATTTCCCATTTAAAAGTACTTGATCAGGAGTGAGTTGCTTTCCTGTTAGGTATGAAGAAACCATAGCAAACGATGATGGCCCACATGCGGAAGCAGCAATTGTATTACTACCACCAGATGAATATGGATAAGCCTTACTCCCCCATCTTTCATCATATTGCAAATAATGAGGAATTGGCATTCCTTCTGATAATTGTTCTATTGGTGCTTCTACTGTGGTTAACTCATCTGCATATGCTGTTCCGTTATTACTATCCCCACCAATAGCCCCAAACATCGTAAAGATTGTTTGGGGTAGCGAGACAATAACAACTACAAAAATCATAAAAAAGATTGTTGGAATTAATATTAGAGAAACAATTCCTAACCCTTTTTTAGCAAGTTTTGATGTTTCACTTTCTGGTTCAGTGGTATTACCTTTTAATTGCTTACCAACTTGTTTAACTTTTGCACCAGTTTTTATTGCATCTTTTGCTTTTAATAATATTGCTGGTAAAGCCATGTAATCACCACCTACTTATTATAGTCCGCCGCCGCTTCCAAATGAATCTAATTCTTGTTCTGTAACGACTACATTAATTTGCATTCTTTTTCTACCACAAACGAATAAAGCCTCACCTTGGTTAAATCCTTTTATGGCATTTTTTTCATTATCATTTAAATCGATTAATCTCGATAAATCTTCAACTGCTTGTTTTCTTAATTGCATTACTAGATAGTAAGATGCATTATCGAAAATTGCTTTTCCTTGAGTAATTACTGCGGGGTCGCTGAAGTCTGTTGGTTGTTGGGTAATTATAATTGTACCTGTATTATATTTTCTAGCACGTCTTTGTACTTGTGCTAAGAAATCTGCCCCTAAGGCATTGTTTCCAGATAATAATACATGTGCTTCATCAACCATTAATACAGTATTTACTGTTGGATTTAATGTTAAACTCCATGAGAATTTTAATGTATTAAAGAACAATGCATTTCTGATGTTTTGATCAGCATTCATTAATTCTTTAATATTGAAAACTATAAAATTACTTTTTGGTGAAATTGTTGTTGTTCCATCAAAATAGTATTTTAATTCTCTTGTTAATGGTCTTAATTTTAATTCTAATTGTTCTAGAATTGTTTTTTCTCTAGACTGTTCTGGCATTGAAGTTATTTTACCTCTAACAGTTGCATAAACATCTTTAAATGTTGGATAATCTGCCGATGTAAATTTTGTAAAATCAGTATCAAAATTAATTCCAAAACGTCTATATGTTTCTTGAACCATTTCACTAAAGATGTTTAAAACATCTTCTGTAATTGACGGGTCATAATATTTCATAAATGCTTTTACTGTTTGTAATGACCTTGTTAAAACAGCATAACCCATACCTTGTTTTAATTCTTCTTCATCGGCATCAACTATTACTTCTAATGGGTTAATCATACCGAATTGTCCACCTTTTCCAAGTTCGATATAATCTCCACCATATAGTTTTACCATATCTTCTAATTCACCTTCTGGGTCAATTATAACTAATTGGTTGTCATTTCTAATATGTGTTCTAACCATTAGTTTGGCTGCAGTTGATTTACCTGAACCTGATGTACCTAAGATAATCATGTTAGCATTATTTCTATCTGGTTCTTTTTGAACCTGGAATAAGAATTGGTTAAACAATACTACTCCTCCTGAGAAGTCTGTTCCAAGAAGAGTTGATAATCCTGGGTCTTTAATACTATCAAAGATAAATGGATATGTTGCTGCAATTGTTGGTGATGGAATTGGCGTACCAATTCTATCTTCAATATCCTGTTTAGGGAATATTGGTAAGATTGATTTCAATGCTTTTTCTTGTTCAAATCTTAGTGGTACAGCACGCATATTCATTGCTTGTAAATAGTTTTTTATTTGTAATCTTTTTGTTGTTAACTCGTCTTCTGAATCAGCAGTTAGCATAACATGAAGTTGGAAATCATATATTTTTGCTTGACTTGCTGCTAATTGTTTGATGAAATGTTCTAAAGATTCATAGTCTTGTCTAATTTTTTCTTGAATTGTTACATCATTTTCTTCTTGATATCTTACCTTTAAATCAGCAATTTCTTTATTAATTAATTTATTAATAACATCAAATTGCATTGGGATATGTTTAATTACCATTTTTACTCCTGGCATACTTGTTAAATTAGATAAGAATCCAGGGTTAATATATTTAGGATATGAAATTACAGTTAATATTGTTGCATATTTATCGGATACTACAAAACTACTTGGTTTAAATTCTAAGCCTTTAGGGGCAATTTGTGTTTTTATATCCATTATCCAATCACCGTCCCAAATGTAGTAGTTTGTCCACCATTTAAGAAATTATCTAATATAATTCTTAAATCCTCATTCGATGTTTGTTTAGATTGCAAACCTGCGTTAGCAAAACTTTGCATTAAAGTTCTAATTCTCTTTTGTATTTTTTCATTATCCTTTTCTTTAAATAATAAGTAAAATTCAGTATCCACAACGTTATTATTAGTAAACATATTCGCTTTATTGATATCATCAATGATTAATTTTCTTTTCACTGGATTGGTTTGTGAATTATATAATAACTGAAGTTGTGAAAGATATGCTGTAATATCAACAGGTCTATCAGCAGCAATTATCCAAAACTCATAATCTATTAAGTTATAAACATTCGTTAAATTATTAATAATTGAATAAATTGCATCTTCACCTAAGATGAAAATGTTTCGGGGGAAGATTTTTACTCCTGTAACTTTTTCATTAGTATCTAATAATATCATTCCATTTGCAATTGATTTTATTGGTATAAAATCATTAGTGTATTTACTTTTGTTTGAAGGCATCTTTCACGCACCATCCTTTCCATATATATCTTTGTCTGCTTGTATAAAATTTATATACATTTACTAATGCATTCAAAGTGTTGTGATAGTTTGGTATTGGTAATACCAAGAAGCCTGTTATTAAAACTGGAGCAATATCTATCATTGCGAATAGAAAACTTGCTGGACTTAATATCATTAATAATAATATTGATATTGCTGCTCCACTTCCAAACAGTATCAAATCGAATGGTTTAAAGATACCAAATATTAGCATTTGTTTTTTTGAACCTGCTGGTATTAAGTAATCCATAATATATCATCCCCTCTTTCTTTTATTTTAAATATTTTATTTCCTTTGTTCATTAACCCAATCATTTTTAGCATATCTTTGTCTAATTTCTTTTCTTTGTTTAGCATCATCATATGCTTTACTTTGTTTCAATGCAGTATTAGCATTTGTAGCAGAATCTTTTACATCTTTCATTGACTTGTAGTCTGTTATTGGTGTAATTCCTGATATATCTTTATGTTCTTCAGTATATGCTCTAAGTCCTGCCATATGTGCTTGTATTTCTTGGAAATCAGTTGAACTGCGTTTATCATCACCATCAACAATACCTGTATTAGCAAATTCTTGTGCCTTTCTTGATTTCATAGCATTCAATTCATCTTGTGCTTTTTTCATATCTTCCGCACTGTTTCCACGATAAGTTACTCCATTATGTGTGAAAGTTTTTCCACGTTGTCGTGCCATATCTATTTGCTGTGATAAAAGTTTATATTCACTACTATGTTTAGTTACATAATCTTCTGCTGTACTTTTAACAGTTTTTGCACTATCAATAACATTTTGTCTAATTGCGATTTCTTTATCATATTGATCTACTTGATAAGGCATTCCTGCAGCGCCTGCTATTGTTGCTCTTAGTGAACCAAGCGCGCCACCTTCTCTTCTTGATTCTTTTGCAAATGCTACGTCTCCTGCCGTTCTGACAGAGTTTTTTAGCCATTTACCATCAGATGCACCTTTTCCACCTGCCCAGGTACCACGTGCTAATCCAGAACCAGCACCACCTAAAGCTGAAGCCATGCTTCTAAGGCCTTTTTCTCCGTGGGCCTTTCCTTCGTTATAAGCAGCAAATCCCCCTAAAGCAGCACCAGTAACTCCGCCAAGAGCCCCTGTAACTGCTGCACTCTTTAATGGATTTAGGCTCAGTTGACCTGACATTTTTATTCCAAATAGATTTTCTATCATTTGTGGAACTTGTTTGGCAAACATAAATGCGCCAATAACAAGGAATATGTAAATGAACATATTAGTTGTTTCGCTTGCTAAAAATCCTGAGTTTTCGGCAGTATCAGCAAATATAGTATTTGCTATTGCTGAAATCAAAGTCATAACTAAGAATATAGTTGCTATTCTAATAAATAATGATGCATATGTAGAAACTGCTTCTTTTATCCAAGAATGTAACTTACTATTACTCATAGTTTCTTTTGGATCAATGTATGAAACTATTGAAATTGGAGCAATCATTTGTAAAAATGCCAATTTTAATACACGAAGTGCAACATCAACACAAAATGTAATCAATAGTAAAACTACATAACCTCCTGCAAAAGCAGATATTATTGGTATGTAATCAATAATAAATTGGTTATCTTTTTTTGCAGTTGCAAGTGCTCCAAAACTATGAAAGTCACGCCTATCTATTCCATCTGCACTTTTAAAGAAATCATTCAGTGTTATACTTTGACCACCAATATCATCATTTGAACTCATAAATGTATCTAAGTCTTCCAAACATGTTTTTGCGCTTTCCTGAGCCATTGCTATAGAACCCAAGATTGGTGTTGCTGCACACGATCCAAAAACATCACCATTGACTTGGAAGAATGCACTAAACATTAAAAATTGAACGTCTGTGGCCATGGTTGATGCTCCACTCAATTCATTTTTATCAGTAATATCATTCCTTATTTCATTACCATTAATTTGACTTCCCATAATTAAATTACCTATTATATTGCTAGATAGAATTTCATGTTGTATTTCATATGCTTTTTGAAAAATCCAAGGTACACTTACCAACAATACAATTGCTACTAGACAATTAGTTACTAACTTACTAAAACCTTTACTCTTATCTGTAAATGCATTCGGATCAACTATATATTGTATTATTGAAAATGAAACCTTAAACAACATAAAAATGCCTAAGAAAATATAAATTCTATTAATAAGTCCCGAAATAAATTCATTTCCTGTTACCAAATCAAAGTTTGCTAAATGAATTAATAATTCATAACAAGGAGTAATTAACCCATAAATTAATGAATCAAAGAAAAAACTTATGCTACGTAATATTGGTATTATAACCTCATTCATATTGTATACCTCCTTTTTTATTAATCATTTTCACCAATGCCACATAATGGTTGATTATTATCACCAATTTTGAGTGAAAGTTTAATTGGTTTCCCCTTATTATCGTTTATTATGTTTCCGTTTTTATCAGTTAAATAATATTCATTATTATTATTTACTACAGTTATTATGGCACTAATTATAACAGGAAGTAACAATAATACAATAACACATATTCCCCTTATAACAGTATGTTTAAAAGCATCTTTTAAATTGTTATCGTCCTGACCAGTTATTACTTTAATAAATTCTATTGCGGTCATTATAATTAGTAAGATTATTCCTATTATTGATATTATCCAAAATAAGTTGTTTAAAAATTGTTTTAATTTATAGTTACCTAATAATTCTGCACAAGTTTTACTGTCTTCTGCGTTTAAGACATATTCTTTATCGGCAGTCTTACCCCACTCTATAATTTTGTCAATATCTGCTTTACCTTCAACATTCTGTCTAGCAGAGTCGGAATCTGCAATTATTTTTTTTAATTCTTCTGGGGTGATTTTCGTAAAATTTTCACCATTAGAAACCCAGCATTCACTTCCAAATGAAACCAACTCAGTAATTTCACATGGTGAACCCATATCTTTATCAGACACTGTAAATTTAGTTGTTTTCTTGTTCAATATTTCATAATCATTTACTAATTTTAATTTTGGACAAGATTTAAGTCCATTTTTGATTGTGCTATCAGCCAAATCAAATGCCACTTTTCCTCTTTGGTGTGCATCCACGATGTTTGCCCAACCTGTTGCCACATTACTTGATTCTACCTCCGCACAATATGAATCATCCTTTGTTTGGGCAAATATAATCTTAGTTTTCATAACATTACCGTCATCAGAAAATCCTGAACCAGTATATTCACAACTGGCTGCAGTTTTATATTCATCTGTCACTTTGCAAAAAGGAATATCAGCCTTTGCACTATCTATATTTGTAAAAAACACACCAAAAAACATTATGGTTGTTATTAATGTTATTTTAATTATATTTTTGTTCATAGGAACACTCCTTTAGTTTTGATATTTTCACACATATATTATAACATAAAAAAAAGCAACAATAAACAAATATTGATGCTTTTTAATATTTTATTCATCTTCAGAAATATTACTATCTTCTTTATCGTGGTCGCTATTATCTACACCATTAATGAATTTCTTACTGCAAGACCATAAGTCATCAGCATTTTCAGTACCTGGTGCGGAATCTTTTTGAACACTAGCAAGTATTCCCACTACTAATTGAACTATAATGATAACTAAGAATACTAATACTGCAGAGATAAGCCTAGAAATGAATGCTTTTTGATATTTTTTAATATCTTCTTCTTTTTTTGCAACTACAGATTTAGCGAAATCAATCATACCCCAAATAATCAATAAGATTGGGACTACTATTTTGATACCTTTTATAATAGTTGCAACTAAATTGAATACAGTATCTGGTACTTCAATTCCGCCGCATAAAGTTGTATTTTCACTTACTGCTTCTAATATATTGAATAATTCTAGCACATTTATCCCTTCCTTCTAAAGTTTAAATAATTAAGATTCTTTACCCGAAGTAAACGCTTTAATACAAGTTGTAATTTGGTCAGTATTTACATTTGAATCATTTAATGAGCCTACTAAATTGATTAATAGTGTAACAATTGTAACAACTAAGAATACAACTATTGCGGCAATTAATCTTTTCATAAATGTTTTTTGTCCTGCTTTAATTTTATCTTCATCACCGCCAATAACTGCTTTTGCAAAATCAATCATACCCCAAATAATTAATAAAAGTGGTACTACAACTTGAATCATTACAATTATAGTATGTACAAGTGAAACTATTGAACTTGGTATCATAACCCCCATACAATTAACATCTAACATATTTACTAATTCTAACATATTCTATTTCCTCCTCTATATGTATTAATAATACTGAATTTTTAGAATTTTGTCAACATTCGCCTTTAATTATAACGATATTTATTGTCAAAAAAATTGTCAGTATTTTGCTTTTTTTATTTTTTATATAAAACAAGATTTTATGGTTGTTTTTTTTAGATTGTTTTATTTGTGTCTAAAGTAATTTTTTTGAAAGATAATGTTGAAAACACTTTGTTTTACATTTTTAATGTAAAATTTGTAAGAAAAAAGAAATAATTTGATAAAGGGTATAGTATATTACGATATTTTTTAATAAAGTGTAATCAAATTATTATGATCATATAAAAAAGATTTATTTAAATAAACCAAATAAACCTTTCTTTTGTTCTACACTACCATCATTTTGTTTCATAAAGCCTAATTTTGATAGGAATGAATCAAGCGTACTATTATCGTTTTCTTGATCATATAATGGTGGTAAACTATAGAATATTTTTGTATTAGTTTCGTATTCGAAATCTAAAACATCATGGTTACTTAGTAAACTTTTATTTAAAACTAAGTGTTTGTTTTTATATTGTTCAAATGCTCTTGGGTTTCTAGATAAAAGTTTATTAAGTTTTATTTTTGATGGTTCTATTAAATAAATCATTTCATTTACTAAACTTTCTGCTGAAGGACTATTGTTAACATCTACTAATATAACATCTTTTTTGCTATATTTTGATAAGTTGTTTCCTAATTCTTGTGATGATACACTATACATATTATTATCGCTGAAATACATAAAATCACGTTTGTCTAATTCTAAAGCAACTACATCATAATTTCTTTCTAGTTGTTTTTTCATGATATATGTTAATGTTGTCGCACCTGCATCTTCAGTAATATTTTTTATACCAATAACCGTAGCCGTTGATGATTCAACATATACTTGTGCTGGAGCAGCAACGTTGCTTGCCATTGTATCATGATTTGTATCTAATTGATGATACTGTGCAACATCACGATAACTATTAGGATTATTATATAAATAATTAACTCCTTCAACATTCATTGTGAAGTTATATATACGCATTGAAATAAGGTCAGATAAATATTCTGGACTTGTTACTTCAGGAGAACCATCTAAAAGTAATATTACACGATCCATATCTAATGATAGGGATAATTTTTGTAATGTTTTAATGTCTTTATAATTTTTAAGTGCGGTTATATCTAAAATCATTCTTTGGAAGAAAAAGTTTTTAAATGTATCAACAATTTCATCAACGGTATATTCTCCATCGAGTGATTTTATAATATCTATATCTAAGCTTGCTAAAGCATCTCTATATTTATTTGCAACTATTACGTTCATATGCTCCTCCTTTTTAACTTTCTAATTTAGTAAATATCATTGTTTCTCCACTAATAGGAATTTTTAACATTTCCCCTATAATTGGAATATCGAAGAACATGTAGGCTGTAACACGGTAATAAACACCGCATCTTCCTTCACGCCCTTTTGCACATGTATCGATTTGGTAGACACAATATTGGTAATCTCCACCTTTATTAACAGCATTACCTTCATTACAACTTAAGTGATTATTTAAACCACCTGTGTTTTGACGGTAACCAATACCTGTACCATTTTCTCCACCAGATTGTAACCATTCATAAATGGCGTCTTCTGCTCTAGCATAAGCAGTATAAGGGTCTGCGCCTGGCACTTCTCCTTCTTTTTCTATTTCTTCTACAATTTTGTTTTTTACTTTAAAGGCTTTTGAGTAACTAAGTGAGCCGACAAAAAACATTATCATAATTACAACGAAGGTAATTATGATATAGAAAAGTGCGGCGTTACCTATTGCTTCTTTCATGCACTAGCACCTCCACTTGGTTTATGTGAGAAATTATAAATTCTTTCTCCTTTTGTATAAACTGGTATTTTAAAGGCTCCAACTATTGGTAATTCTATGTAAATATAACTGGCAACACTATAGTTATAATATATTGGTTCATGTTCTTTATTAGTTCTTTTGTCAACAGATGATCTATCATTTTCAAAGTAATAAACACAATATAAATATGTACCATCTTGTTTTTCTAAAGTACCTTTAGATCTAGTTGGACATTTAGCGTCCTCACTATTTACTGTATAACCAATAGTCTTTAGTTTGTTTTGAATATCTGCTTGTGAAGCAGCATTATAACCTTCAAATTTATCGATTGAATCTAAAATTCGATTGTTCACTTTATAAGCCTTATAGTAACTAATGGTAGCTGAAAGCAAGCCAAAGACAATAACTATAAACACTATAATCATATTATATGTAAATGTTTCTCCTATTCCTTCTCGCATTTGGCTACCTCCTTTTTACTTATTCTTTTAATTATGCACCTGCACCTTTAGAACATTGACCATTGTCCCATGTTCCACCATTGTTTAAACATTCAGTTCTTTCCTTAGTGTTGTTCATCAAACTTGTGATTAATGGTGTAACTACGGCTACGATAACACCAATAAGAATGATTGTAACAACTGTTAAGTTTGCTTCTCCTGATGCTTCTTTCATTTTATCACCACCTATCTTTCCTTATTTTAAATTATAACATAATTTTTTGGTATTTTCTAGAAATTCATCATCATCATCATTGAAAGTAACATGAATAGTAGAATTCCTCCACCTGTACCTCCAAGCATGATCATTGTTTTTTGTTCCATTTTTTCAAGACGTTCTTTATATTTTTGTTCTCTTGCTTTATTTTGAAGTGAAGAAATTGTTCTTGAGAACATCATTAATTGTTCTTGTTTATTTTCTTGACTTCCTAAACTTAATCTATAAAGTAATCTCATCATTCTCATAGAATCTCTTACCGGATACTCATTAGCGAAATCCATATATGGTTGAACAGTAGAATCACCTGCATCAATTTTGGCAATTAACCTATTAAGTCCTGGCTTAAATATTTCTGGTGCGGCTTCTACTGATTTTCCAATTGCGACTGGAACTGTGTAATGCTGAATTAATATTTCCAAACTTTTTAAATAGTATGGAAGCATTAAGTTTATTTTATGTAAGTTTGCTTTGTAATAATTTTTTAGTTTTTGATATGGCATTTTAAATACCAAGAAACCTATTATTACTGACAAAAGTACATATACGAATGAAAGATTTTGCAAGAAGATGAAAAACATAAAGACTATGGCTATTAATCCATTTCTAACTCTTTGTCCGTATAATTTTTCAACATCTTGACTTGTAATATCTCCATATCTGATGTTTAGTAAAAATACATAGTCATCTTCCATTAAAAAGTTGAAGTATGGTTGGGTATCTTTAACGAATTTTCTTGAACTAAAGTGATTGTTTCTTTCTAGGATAACAAAGACTATTAGCCCAATGATTATAAATAATATTCCTATACTCATTATTCCGCCCCCACATCTTCATTATAATATTTTTCTCCACTTAGGATAAAATATGTATTTAACCATATAATTCCGTGAAGTAATAACTGAACTATCCAATTATCTAACATTTCGTTATATGTTTCAACTCCAAGCAGGAATTGTACTAACATAACCATTAAATATAAGACAATTCCAAATTGTAAGAACTTTTTATGGAAACCTGCTCTATCGATACGGTCACGATAAACTGCTTCAACTAATAGGTCGATATCTTGACTCATATTTTCTAATGATTCTCCTGAGTCTCTTGAACCTTCATTAGTTATTTGCAAGAATAATTGATGCATATTTTTTACTATATAAAAGTCATATTTTTGGTTAAACATTTTTACTGCTTCATCAATTGTTCCGTTTTCATATGCCATATCTATCATTAATTTTACATCAGATTTTACTGGATCTTCTAATACACCTGATTCATATACACCTTCTATGGCTTTTACGAATGCTTGTGTGGTTCCAAATTCCATAATGGTATTTGTTGTATAAACTTGTATTTGTTCAAATATAAATTCACTATATACTCTTTTACAACGTAAATATGTAAGAAAAGGTATTACTAAAAGTGAAACGGCTGCATAAATAATTGAAATAACAATATTGTAAAAGTATAAGTATGTAACAATTGCTGAACCTGCAGCAAATACCACACCTTGAATTAAATATTGTTTTGTTGTATATTCTTGGCCTAATTCTTTAACCTTTTCTCTTATTACTCTAAATGAATAAGGAGCATATTTGTTATAAATTGAACCTACTTGTTTATTAACAAATTTATAGACATTTGTCTTTTCGTTACTACGATAAATAACTATGAAAATTGCTAACGCAACTACTAGTGCGAATATTATAAATGTCATTTTTCCCCTCCTCTATTCAAATAAATTTTCGCTTGTTTGTGATTGTATTGTTTGATTTGTCATTGGTTGACTTACTATATTAGGATTATTTGTTTGTATACCAATATTTGGATTTACTGATTGTTGTGTGGGTTGTGCAACTGGCGATGGTTTAACTAGTGTTTGAGCAACTGGAGTTTGTCCTACTGTCTGTGATTGTGCTAGTGTTTGGACTTGTGTATTTACAGATCTTACAGTTTGCGCTCCTATTGTTGGGGCGGGATTTGTTTGACCTGTAGGTGCTGTATTTGGTTTTGCTGGTCCAAACAATAAATTTTCAGCAGGGGTGTCAGTTGATTGATACATTTTTTTCATTTGTTCATTTTCTGATTCACTTACTGGTATATTTTCTCCTAATAATCTCATTTCTTTTGGTAAGAAAACACCTTGAACTTCTAAGTAATCTAATAAATATTTACTTGGATTTTTACGTGTTATTTTCCCATTTGCGATTTTTCTATAAATTGTATTTGATTCTGCTTTATTATCTTCTGTAACATAAAATTCAGTTACTTCGGCTATTTCACGGATAAATTTATGTGTTTCTTTATCAGTGTAACCTCTAACATAGATGCCTATTTGAACGTATCTATGAATTGTTTTTAAAAACTGGTCTATTTCTTGACTTGTTTCTAACAAACTATACATACGATTTGGTATTGAAGCAGCCTTATCTGCATGGATAGTTGATAGAATATAGTGCCCTGATGAAATTGAATTTCTAACAGCAAGAACGGCTTCTGCACTACGAACCTCTGATAGTAAAATCCATTTAGGATTCTGACGCATACATGTTTCTAATACATCTGAGTATGATGCAATATTATTAGTTTTCATTGCGACAATGTCACGATGCGGAAAGATTCTATCTAAATGCAATTCAAGAGTATCTTCAATTGTGATGATTTTTTCATCTTCTTTAATTTTTGAAGCCAAATACTTGATTAACTCGGTTTTCCCTGATCCAGTTTCTCCACAAGCAATTATATTACAATGACCTTTAATACAATATTCTAAGAAATCGTGTATGTCAGTTTCTATATATTTTTCTTTTATTATAGTTTCTTTTTGTAATCTAATTTTTGCTGGTGTCTTACGTATAACGCAGGCAACACCGTTGGTTGCAATTGAATCATGTACAAAGTTTAAACGAAGTTCAGCACTTTCAGCGTCTAAGAATGGGTGAGCCATGTTAAATGTTTTTCCCATAACGTTTGAACACTGAAAGGCTAATTTTTCCATAAATGCATCGTTTATATTTGGATTTTCTACTCTATAAATACCTTTTGATAAAGTTTTTAAATGGATTTGACCACCATTTGAGTATGACATATCTGTTATATCATCATCATTTAAATATTCTTTTAATGGCCCAAAGTCTATTTGGTCAAACATATTCCCATTCATATGTTATTGCTCCAAGATTCCATTATTTGTATTTGTGTTTGTTGTCGCAGTAAATGCTTGTTCTAATCTATGTTCTGTTCCATCTTTTTCAGTAACTAATGCAACTAATGTTCCATTTCCTTTTAATGTTACAGAGGCTGATGTTTTTGTTACAGTTCCTTTTTCTGGGTTAATTCCTAAAGCAGCATCATAAGTTACTGTATATGTACAAGTATATTTACTCTTACACTCTTTAGGAAATTTAATTGTTGCTTTATTATTTGTAACTTTTACTGTAGGTGCTAATGTATCTGTTTCTGTTTTTGTAGTAACTGGGATATTAACAGCATGAGCTTCTATATAATCTGCTAATTGTTGTGTTGATACTTCTGTTGCTCCTTCTGTACTAACTGCTCCTCCATGTGGAACTGGGAATAATTCTACTCCAAGTGAACCCATATAAGTTGCTTTTAATAATAATGCATGTATTTCTTCTGGAATTCCAAAGATCATCATTGATGGGCTTCTATCTTCACTTGTATTTTCAAATACATCTCTACCTGATGAATCTTTAACTGCTAAAACTTCTACGTTTTCTACTAGTTTTCCTAACATTACTTTTTCATCTGTTCCATTACCAGTTTTCATATAAATGTCGATTTTATTACCTGGGAATATTGAATTACCATAAGTACTTTCAATATCTACTGGGAAGTTAAATACGATTTCTCCTTTTTTAACTTTGACAAATACTGAATCTGGTAATTTACTTTTTTCAACTACTGTATCTGTATAAAACATGCTTCCTTTTGGAATTACTGAGTTGATGTTTGAGTATTTTCCAACCACATTATTTTTATTACGGATAACATTATCACTTAATGAAATGTTTGGCATTGATACCATTTGTACCATGTCATCAGTTATTTCTGTTCTTGGTTGAATTGTATCTACTGCAACAGGAACATTTACTGGTTCTACTGCTTTGTTGATTTGTGTACTATAACCGATATATAGAAGTACTAGTATTCCTATTACTCCTAAGATTGTTATTGTGTTTTTGTTTTTCAAAAACCTTTGCGCCGAAGCTACAAAATTATTCATAATCTTTCTCCTCTTCTTTCTTTTATTTTTTTATTAGTAAGGTGTTTCTAATATTGCATCTATTTTATTACTAATATCAAAACCTTCGTTACTTTCACCATTTGGTAAGGCTGCTGTAACACTGTTTGTTCCACTTGAACTTGTTACTTTTACACTTACCTTTGGTGGCAATTCATTTACATCATAGAATTTTATATTATAATTTCTTGATAAGTTAGCATTATCTGCATATCTTCTTACAAAGTTTTCTACAAATTTTTCTTTATTTATTTTATAATATCCTGTTTTTCTAAAATAGGCATAGTCTACTGAATCCCACATGGCGGCTTCGGTAACTTCTTTTAACATTTGGGAATTGTGTTCGTCTGTATTAGTGATAGTTTGAAAGAAAGCAATAAATAGTATAGAGGCTACTCCAATCATAACTACCATAATTCCCCAAAAGGATTTATTCACTTTCTATCACCTACCCCTTTCTGCACAGGTTAGTAAATCATTATAGTTTGCTGTGTTACAAACTCCTGTTAGATTTAAACCATATTTACTATCTCTTAAGAAGGTACTCTTACATGTTCCTTTGTCACAAGTTAATGTGAAGTCATCATATTTATGATCTCCTTCTTTGTTGTATTTTCTAATTGCTTTCATATTTGTTGAATTTAAATCTACTTCATATAATGGAGTTAAATCATAAACACTCTCATCTTTATTTTTTCTATTGTTTTGAATGTGAGTTGTCGCTACATTATTTGTGTTTTTACAATTAACTTTTCCTGTTTTTGTGTTGTATGAACACCAGTTTGCTCCTGTTTGTCTTTGATAGTTTGTTTGTCCTGGAAATGGATTTTTTAAATCTATTGTTCTATAGATTATTGTGTTCCCTCTTCCTGGACATTCTGCTTCATATTGAGCCTTAGTTACTATTTGTCCATGTTGTCCATAATATTTTCCATCTACTATCTTACAGAAATTTGGACACTCTACTAGATATTCTTCTTTTGTTATTTCTTTACCATCTTGTCCATAGTATTTTCCATTTTCTATTTTACATGCTGGACAATCTTTTGCATATTGTGCTGCACTTACTGGTGTTCCATTTTTTCCATAATATGTTCCATCTACTATTTGACATTTTGGTTTTGTTGTTGGACATTCTCCATCTGTTGAACACACATTTTCATCACATAGCATTTCTCCTTCTGGACAAACACCAATGTTACAAACGTATTTATTTGTTCCTGTTATTTGTGTGTAACATTTTCCTGCTTTATTTGTTGTTCTTTCTGCTACACATGTATTAAATTTATTTGTTCCATATCCATATAGTTTCGCACATGCTGATTGTTTTATTTGTGCTTTTTCTTCTGCGTTTAATCCACCATTCTTATGTTTCTTATACAAGTTATCTGTAACGCTATTACTACTTGCATCTTTAAAATAATTATTTTTTGCATTAAATGCTTTTTTTATCAATGTGTATGGATCTTCACTGTTGCTTGGCAAACTATAGTTAAATGTTACTGTTCCTGCTATTCCTTTATTTTCTTTTGTTGCATAATTACCATTTGATATTGGTAAATTTGATGTTTCTACATCTAAGAAATGTTTTATCACATCATTTGCAGGTTTTTTCAACGATGATACACCATCTCTTTGATTTACCCATCTATAAGTATCTTCTGGTAATTCATAATATTTGCTTACAGTAGATTTTAACATAACTGTTGATGTGCCTACTGTGCTTTCTATATATTCATCTTTTGTTATTGTTCTATTTTTGTTTTCTTCTAATGTAATTGTTGGATTATATTTAGAATTTTTATAATTTTCTTTATATTTTAATTTTATTGTACCTGTACTTCCTGCAGCATTCCCAGTACGAGTTTTTGCTGAATTTGCAAATGATTTTAAACATGCTTTTTGACCACTATCTTGTGCTCGGCATTCTCTTACTTTTTCTACTTTTATTTGTTTATAGTTTGGTATTCCATTTGCATATATTGCTGTTCCTAATTTATTGATTGTAAAGAATCTTCCTGCTTCTGTTGTGATTTTATCATTAGCGTTTGGAAATGTTACTTTATATTCTTCTCGGCAATAAACTGTACAGTTACCTATTTTTTTAGGATAATATTTTTTTGCATTTTCTATATTACTGTCTTTTGACATTAAAATTGAAGTCCAATCAGTAGTATCTTGTATTAAGTAACTTCCTTTATCATTGGTCGAATCACAATTTTCACATGCTGCATCTATTGAATAGTCTTGTCCACCTGCATATTTGTTTGGAAACCAAATTATATTGTAACCTATTCCTTTATTCCAATCGGCAAAATTGGCTTTTGACCATGAATAGTCATTACCATTTTTAACTCCCACATCATGTCTTTTAGTCCAAAGGTCGTCTTGTGATGATGCGGGTTTTCCTGCGCCTAAAAAGTCCCCTTCGCCATTGGCTGTAGTCCAACCTTCAGAGGCGGCCATTTTTCTAGGGTATGCTTTTGTTACCTTTCCATTTTGGCACCACGCTGCAAGTCTTTGAACAAATATTCTATATCCTACTTTATTAATTCCTGGAGGAGTTTCGTGTTTTTTCCCTGTAATTTGACTTGTTGTAATACCAAAATCTTTAACAAATTTATCAGGATTTAAATTTTTATCAATCCATCCTTCGCGTTCTAGTTTTTCCACATCAACGCTTCTATTGTTTATTTTAGAAGCAAGATCATATAACGGACCACTTGTAATCAATGTTTTTTGGGTGGCCTTTGAATTCGCAAAACTTTGAACCGAACTTTTGAAATTAGCATTAGGGTTTTTACTCAGCATAATCACTGTAGAAGCAATTGTATTTTTCTTTTTTCCATCATAGTATATTAATTCCATGAAATATGCATCTCTATTTTCACTTTTTCCGCAATCATGATATATAGATGAAGTTCCCCCGATGTTTCCAGATCCTCCACCTCCAGAACCTCCAGTACCTCCACCACCTTGAGCATTAGCGATTATATTATAACCAAACAGTGATATTATCAAAATTACTATAGGTATTAAAAATTTTATCAACTTATTCATAAAAACCTCCTTACATTTTACCAAAATGTTTTTTTCTTATAAATATAATTACGATTAATGCAATTATAGCAATAACGGTAGCAATAATAATGCTTTTATTTTTTTCTAAAAAATATGATATAGCATTCTCATTATCAATATTCTCTTTTACTTTTTGTTGACTCTTCTGCTTTTCTAATTCTTCGTTGAATTGTGCTTCAGAGTTTGGTTCTGCATTCCACAAATCACAGAATTTAAAATCTGAATTTTGCTTGCATTCTTCACTTCTGCTATAAGGATTATAAGATGGCATATTAACATGCTGTGTCATTAATAGTTCTCCTCTACAAGCAGGGTCGTTTGAATATATTTTAAATGTTGCTGATGAAACGTCTCCATAATTCACTTGTTTTTCACCAGTACCTAAAATTGTTAAGCCATTATAATCGTCAACAATATAAATATCATTAGTTAAATTTGTAATAAAAATCTTAAAAAGCGGCCTTAATTCTACGGTCTCTTGCATTTCAAATGTATAACTAAATTTAACATTAGCGGCTATTTTAGAAAGTTCAGCTTGCCTTTCATATGAACACTGTGCATTTGATACTAGTGGGAATATAAATAAACTTCCTAAAAATACAAATAAATATTTATAAACTCTTTTCAAGGCTTAGCCTCCTTTCTTTATTATAACATACTATTTTTATTTTAGTATATATTTATAGTTATAATCTCTTACATTAAATGTAAAGTAAATCTCACTTGCATTTTTTACATCTTGATTAACTTCTATGTAATAATAATTATCAGTTCCTGTTTCTGGTTTTATATTTTTTGAATCTATTTTATGAGAATACCAACTATCGTTTATTTTATAGTTAATTGTTCCAAAAGCATTTAAAAAATAATATAGGTCTGTAACATCATCAATATTTGATGTTTCGTCCACTTCAAATTCTCCATTAATTCTCATTAATGTTTTGAAATAATTTCCTGTTGCAGTTGGGGTTACATATTCATATGATGGATAGCATTTATTCTTATTTATACAAAAGTTATAATTTATTTTAAATTTATTATCTATAGCAATGTCTTCTATTAATAATTCTGAATTGCCTAGTATACTACCTGAGAATGATAATGTTTCTTTTATGTTTTCTGTTTCTACTTCTTTTATATTTGTTAAATCTTTTGGATTTAATTTGACATAACTACTTTTGGCACCCATCTCACCTTTTACGTAACTAACGTTATCATTAACTTTTAATGTTAGATTTTTATCTATTATACTTGTTGGTATTTCAAAAGTTAAAATATAACTATCAAATTCTGTATCTAGAGTTTGTCCAGTATATGGTGTTCCTATATCTGTTAATCCGCTATTATATTTTGAGGTTTGTCCATAGGAATTATTACCTACTCTTATTGTCATTAATCCTGTGTTTAATGTTTTTTCATCGTCTTGATATACACTTTTAACATCAAATTTTATAACTAATAAACTAGTGTCGTTTGTAAGTTGTTTTCCATTTTGATCAGTTTTAGTAATGTAACTATTTTTTACGTTCATCACTACACCACTTGCTTGAAAATTTTTTCCTTCTTTATAGTCTGCTCTATAGACGCTTCTATTTAAGAAAAATAGGAAGGTGATTACAATTACAATTATAATTAATATTAAGTTGACAAGAAATTTGTGTTCTGTATATGTATGAAGAATATTTCTAGCACTTCTTCTAAAGTTACGTTTCATTTTATTTTTATCAAATTCAACTGCAACTTCGAATTCTTCATTATCTTTTGTGTCGATATCTAGTTCTTGAAGGTCTGCTCCAAAGTTAAATCCTTTTATATCAAATCCAGTCGCTCTTATTAATGTTAAAATTAAACTTACTGATTGTAGAGCCAAAGCAAGCATCGTAATGTCTCTAAATGCTTTTGATACACGGATATCTAAAATTGCTTCATTAACTCCTCTTAACACACCTGAATCAACGCCATATAAAATTATAACTGCTATATATAATATTAAATTGAATATATAAAGTTTTTTTGGTTTACCTTTGACTATTAATACAGAAAGGACTACTACTATAAATATAACAATAAACAAAGCAAGAATAAAACTATATAGATTTATATAGTTCCCAAGTATAAAACCGTTACTAGCAGTAACGTAATCATTAATATATTCATTAAAGAACTTGACTATTATTCCTGTTCGATAAATTAAAAAGCACATCAAAATAGCCATTATCAAGTTTATTAATTTAAAATATCTAATGAAAAATGCATATGGCTTCCTAAGTATCATATAAAAGCCCCTTTCCTATTATCTATTTTATATTATACCCTAAAAGTTCTTAAAAAAAAAGTTTTTTTGTAGTTTTTGGTAAAAATTTGTTACTGTTTAAAAATAAAAAAAAGAAATAAAAAGTTATTTATTTTAAACTTTCTATTTCTTCTTTCTTTAAGCCAGTATATTTAATTATTGTATCGATAGGCATATTGTCTTTAAGCATATTTTGGGCAATTTGTATTTCTTTTTGCTTAGAACCTTGTTCATATCCTCTACTATGCATCGTATTGGCCCATATCTCATGCTCATTTTCAAAGGCTATCTCTTCTGTTATCTTTGGATCAAA
>JAAWSW010000011.1 GCA_022801735.1 Bacilli bacterium
ATTTTTCAAAAAAAAGCAAGTTTTTCCCTCTATTTTCGGGACTTTAATTAAATAAATTCTATTTTTATCTTTTCGGGAACTTTCCTCTTAATTTAACGAAAAACAAAAAAATAAAAGCAATAACTTTTATTTCATCTTCATAATAAAATTATATTTATCAAAAAAAGCAGCCCAAACAACAGGCTGCCAACAGCATAAATCATACAACATAAATCATACTGCTTAAAACATACAACATACTACATCTTCATTATAACACATATTTAAAAAAAGTAAATACTATAAATCGACTTTTTTCTTAGAAAATAATAATCCAGTTCCCTCATTATTATTTTTATCAACTTCACGTTCAAAATTAAAGCCAATTTTTTTATAAAACTCTGGGGCTTTATCTGTCCATAAATATACCTTGTCATAACCCATTTTATATGCTTCTTCAGCAATCAAATTAAGAAGAAGTCTACCATATCCCTTACCTCTTTCTTCAGGAATAATCATTACACTTGATATCCATGGAGTTAACCCTTTACAAGATTCCAAATTATCTTTTTTCAAAGTACAAAATCCATATAACTTATCATCATCCATAAGTGCATAACCAACAGGTAAAGAACTATCATCAGTAAAAATCTTTTTAAACTTATTTTCCACATCCTCATACACCATAAAATCTGTAAATTGACTCCAATGATTATAATGTAATTTAACTATTTCATTCAATACTACATCATCTAGTTTACTAAACTTAATCAATTCCATAAATTTCCCTCCTTATTTTAAGGATATCATAAAAAATAAAAACAGCCAAATACTTTTCTTATTTAATTTTACCAATAAAATATTTCTTTTTACCTCGCCTAACAACCAATACCTCATCATCAATTGCAATAGTCTTAGTAACTACATAATCAAGAGATGTAATTTTTTCCTCATTAATAGTAATACTTCCAGCCGAAACAAACTCCCTCGCCTCTCTCTTACTAGAAGCAATACCAACATCTACAAGCATATCCACAATATTAACACCACTTTCAGTTTCAAAAGAAGGAACACCCTTAAATACATCATGTAATTGTTCTTTAGTTAAATTCTTAACATGACCACTAAACAAAGCCTCACTCATTTCTATAGCTTTCATTGCCTCTTCTTCACCATGCAAGAAAGTAACAACTTCTTTAGCAAGAGTCTTTTGAGCAATTCTAAGTTCTGGTCTTTCCAAATGCTCTTTTTCAATATCCATAATTTCTTCAGGAGAAAGGAAAGTAAATATTTTTAAATAATCTATAACCATTTCATCCTCAGAATTTAATAAATATTGATATATTTCATAAGCAGAAGTTTTTTCTTTATCAAGCCAATAAGCATTACCTTCACTTTTTCCAAACTTTTTACCACTCTTATCAGTAACCAAAGGCATAGTAAAACCATAAGCCTCACTGCCTGTTTTCTTCCTAATTAAATCGATTCCTGCAGTAATATTACCCCATTGATCTGAACCTGCACATTGCATAATACAATTCTTATTTTCATAAAGATGTAAAAAATCTAAAGCCTGCATAATCATATAAGAAAATTCTGTATACGTAATACCAGTTTCTAATCTTCTTCTAATAATATCTTTATCAAGCATATAATTAATATTAAAATATTTACCATAATCCCTTAAAAAATCAATAAAATTAATATCCTTACACCAATCATAATTATTAACAACTTCAAAACCAAAAAGATTAGTAACTTGAGCCTTTAAAGATTCAAAATTACTTTCAATCTCTTCTATCGCTTTCATTTCTCTTTCTGTAGTTGGCCTTGGATCACCAATTCTTCCAGTCGCTCCACCAATCAATAATATTGGATGATGACCACCCTTCTCTAATCTCTTACTAATTAAAAAACTTGAAAGATGACCTAAATGTAAACTATCAGCAGTAGGATCAGTACCAATATAAAACGTCATACCACCATTATTAATTTTCTCTTCTAAATCTTCACCAGCCTCATCCTTAATAAGACCACGCCATTTTAACTCATCATATAAAGTCATACTATTCCTCCTCACACTCACAATTATCACAGTGACAATCATCACAACCACATTCGTGAATATTAGTTACTATACTAACACCACTACTAGTACCTATTCTAGTCGCACCCGCATTTATTAACTCATTCATCTGTTCATAAGTTTTAATTCCTCCAGATGCTTTAATTTCTAAAACTTCATTTCTATGTTCATTAATAAGTTTAACATCCTCTACACTAGCACCTCTACTTCCAAAACCGGTAGAAGTTTTAATATAATTAACAAAAGTTTCATTACAAATTTCAGTCATTTTAATAATCTCATCAGAAGTAAGTAAAGAAGTTTCAATAATCACCTTTAAAACCTTACCATCAATAGAGTCCCTAATTTCCTCAATCTCAGCCTTAACATATTCATAATCTTTATCCTTTAAAGCCCCAACATTAATAACCATATCAATTTCATCAGCGCCATTTTCTACAGCATCAATAGCCTCAAAAGATTTTACTTTAGGCGTATTCATTCCAAGTGGAAAACCAACAACGCAGCAAACACCAACATTAGTACCCTCTAATAATTCCTTTGCTAAACCAACATAACAAGGATGAACACAGACTGTTTCAAAATTATATTCAGTCGCCTCCCTACATAATTTAGCAATATGCTCACTAGTCGCATCCATCTTTAAATTTGTATGATCAATATACTTACCAATTTCCATAATAATCCTCCTTTAAATAAAAAAATACCATGAACATAAGGACGAATAATCGCGGTACCACCTTACTTCATAGTATTCTATGCACTTTTATCAGGTAACGGTGATTAACCGATTTGACTCCAAATATGTAATTCATTATTTAATATTGGTTAGTTTTCATCAGCCACTAACTTTCTAATTACCCACTAAATAACTACTAAAAATTTTTCCACACCAATTAATAAAACTATAACACAACAAAATAACTTCGTCAACTTTTTACAATTAAATTATTATATTCTTCACACTTTTTCTCTAACAGTTTAAAATTGCAACACCTATCCATAATATTTGAACTTAACTTACCGCAATTATATAAATCATATAACTTGCGGGATTTATTTTTTACCTGTATATAATTTTCATTAAGCCAATTAACTTGATTTTTCAATAATTCCTCATATTTTCTATCTGAAATAGACTTTTTATCATCCTTAAAATATATTACTTCATAATTGTTAGAAATAACAGGTATCATATTATTAAAATTTACCGCACCAAATTCCCCATTTTTAATTTTAAAAAAGTCTAGAGTATTTTGCATTTTCAAATGTTTAGGTTTTGGACTTGTTAACGGTGCAAAATACTCATATTTATCAATTTTAAACAAAACACCTACAAAAGGTCTTAAATCCTTTCTATTTTTATTATAAGCAACTTTACTATCAAATTTTCTTAAATAATCACAGTATTTGGAATCAACTTTCACTAACTTTAACTTCAATATCATAATATCTCCCCCTAAATCGATTATACAAACAAACGTACGTTAAGTCAATGCTTTAAAATTAATTTCAAGAAAAAAGATTAGAGTGAAGTCTCTAATCTACTTTTTTAAGTCCCAATTTAATGGCTGGGTACACCGCTTTTTTAACTTCCAATTTAATGGCTGGATACACCGCTTTTTTAACTCCCAACTTAACGGCTGGGTACACCGCTTTTTTTATACCATAAATAATATATGCATTACATAATCACTTATGCATATATAATATACTAGTATTTTTATAAAATGTCAAATTTATTTTTACACCTTGTGATTTTTTATATAAAAATTCTATTATTATTTAATAATATTAACGACTACGATATATTGGAGAATCATCATTATTTGGCTTATCCTTTTTTTTATTCAAAAGAACGCCTGCACCTAATATTGCACTACCACCTAATAGGCCTGCCATTAAAGTATCTCTTCTACCATCAGCAACACCAGATTCATAAGAGTTTTTAATGGTTTCTGCATTTTCCCTTTCGTCTATCTCTCTAATATAATAATCAGCACTTTTCCCCTGATTCTTTCCATTTTTTAAATCAGCATATGCTTCCTTAAACGCTTCTTTTTCTACAGAAAATTTTAATCCATTAAGTTGAAAATAATTATAAACAAAATCACTAGATAATTGTTCCAAAACCACTTGTTCAGGCACATCAATTAAATAAACACTACCATTATCAAAAGATCTATTATTAAATTCAAGATTATATGTTCCATTTTCATTATCATATATCGATACTGAATGATATGATGGATAATTTAAATCAGCACAAATTGTATCACATAAATTAGTTTCTCCATTTTTTTCATTACTGTCAGTTTGTAACTTATTATTCTCATATTGTTTAGATAATTTTAAAAATGCTTGGTATGAAAATTCAAAATTTCCAACCTCAGTTTTCACTTTAATACTTGGTTTATAATGCACAAAATCTTTAGTTGCATAATCCAACGTAATAAAATATTCCATATTTATATCTAAGTCACTTAAGTTGGCCTTTGAATCATTAATCTTTTTTATAAAGTTGTCAACATCGCTATAATTAGTAACCTGACTATATTCCTGAATTGGAACACTATTTTCATTCATACCTTCTGCATATGCTTGTGCAGAAGGTAAAAACAAACTTAAAACTAAAGCCGCAGAAAAAGTTGCTGATAGAAATTTTTTTCTATCAAGTTTCTTCCTAACATCAGAAAAATTAGATTTAAAAAATTTTAAATTATTCATATAAATTCCCCATTTCTAAAGACATTATACCATATATATATATATATGGTAAACTATCTTAATATTATACTTTACATCTCAATCAACTCATAAGAAAAATTAAGGTTATCAAGAAACTTAAACATGTCATCCATAGTTATAAATACAGTCGCATCATTTTCATTTGGATGAAAAGTAATTATTTTTTCATCTAGTAATTCCTTATCTATACAAACCTTTATATCTTTATCATGATTATTAAGTAACCCAAATAACGATACTGACCCAAATTGAAGGTTCATTTTTTCTTTTAAATTCTCTTCACTCCCCAAACGAAGACGACTTTCTCCAAGAATATCACCGATTTTCTTCAAATCAAGTCTTTTTTCATCATCTAATATAAGCAAATAAAATCTTTTTTTCTTTTTATCAGAAACAAACATTGTTTTAGAACGAATACCTTCCATGCCCTCAATAAACTTATCTGCTTCTAAAGTAGTCATAGCCGGTGGATGATTAACCACCTTATATTCTATCCCCATTTTTTCTAAAGTATCGTACACCATTTGTTTCATACATACCACCTAATTTTTTTTAAAAATAATAACTTTACTAAGTATATAATTCATAGCCACTACAACAAACTGAACAATAATTTTGGAAATAGTATCATCAATATGCATCACACTATATAAAATATACATCATAAACATATCAACAAGTAAAGAAAATACTCTAGCAAGTGCGAAATTAAAAACCTCTTTAACCTTTTCCTTACCAATAGTTTTACTTTTAAAAACAAATATCCTATTAGTTACATAAGCAAAAATAACCGCACATATCCAAGATAACACATTAGCAATTTGAATATCTAAATCAGATTTACCCGCTAAAAAAGTATTTGCAAATAAAACATAAGTACCAAAACTAACAACTGTAGTTAAAAACCCAAAAAACAAATAACTTATAATTTCTTCATACTTAAAATATATTTCTTTTATCTTATTTATCATTTTTCCCCTTCTTACTTTCTAAAACCTCTTTAGCAATATAAATAGGTCTATTTTTAGTTTCCACATAAGTTCTTGCTAAATATTCTCCAATAATACCAATACAAAGTAATTGAATACCACCAAGTAATAAAATTAAAGTAACAATAGTCGCGTATCCAGGTACCTCTATTAAGAAAAATATTTTTTGAATAATAACAATAATTAAATAAAGCATTGATAATAAAGATACAATTAAGCCAAATATAGTAGCAAGTCTAAGCGGTACAGTCGTAAAAGACACAATACCTTCAATCGCATATTTAAACAATTTATAAAAAGACCATTTAGTCACGCCCGCACTTCTTTCATGAACATCATAAGGCATATAATAATTATTAAATCCTACCCATGAAAAAATACCCTTTGAAAAACGATAATATTCCTTCATCTCTAAAATAGAATCAACCATATAACGTCTAAAAGTTCTAAAATCACTAGCCCCTTGAACAAACTCTATCGAACACATGCGATTAATAATTTTATAAAAACTATTCTTAAAAAAACCTAAAACCTTGCTTTCCTTTCTTTGCTTTTGATAAGCAACTACAGAATCATAATTTTCATTTTCATCTAAAATAGAAATCATCTCTAAAACATATTTAGGATCTTGTTGTAAATCAGCATCAATTATCGTAACATATTCACCCTTAGCCTCTTTAAGCCCAGCATACATTCCAGATTCTTTACCAAAATTACGTGAAAAATTAATCACCTTAATATTTTGCTTAGAATCATTTACCAAGCACTTAAGTTCAGTATAAGTCTTATCCTTACTACCATCATTAATAAAAATAATCTCGTAATCTTTAACCTTATCCTTAAAAGTATTTTCCACAGCATCTGCAAATCTAAATATATTACCCTCTTCATTATAACAAGGTACAACTAACGACAACTTCATATAACTACCTCTTTCTGACAAAGTATTATACCACAATCAAAGAAAAAATAAAAAAAGATTATTTCAAAGAACAATCTATATTATATCTATATTCATATTGTTTATTTTCACTATCATAAGTTATACTAACAATACTAGGCATTTCATGACCAGTAGGATTGGTAAGTTCCTGATTACTAGTTAAATAACCCTGTTTTTTTAAATCAGTAATAGATATTTGTGTATCATTCCCAGTTAAGTTAGTAGCATTATCTGCACCCCACCTTTTGGCAGCATACTCAATAGTTCTTTTTTGCTCTTTGCACGTATTAACCTTAGAATCATTTATAGAATCTTGAACGAATGGAAAAGCAATAGAAGCAATAATTGCAAGTATAATAATAACCGCCATTAATTCAATAAGCGTAAAAGCCTTATTCATATTATCACCCTTTTATTATCTAAATTATACCCTTACACTTATACCTTGTCAATAAAATATTGACTAATCACATAAATACAATATATAATTAATCTATAAGTAAGGAGTGAAAACAATGTATAAATCATTAGATAAAAAAGGAAAAACAGTTATGAGAATAAACGCCATCATCTCAGGACTAATAATTCTAATTATTACAGGGGCAGTTGCCATACCAACATATCTAAATATAGATAGCCCATTTTGGCAAACCATAATTATCATAAGTGCAGGACTAATAACCTTAAGCGTAATTCTAGATATATTATTATTTCCAAAAATCAGATATAATCGTTATAAATACCTAATTACAGATGAAAGAATAGAAGTAAAAAAAGGACTTTTTCTAATCACAACTTCAATTATCCAAATAAAAAGAGTCCAAAAAATTGAATTAAGTAATGGACCAATAGATAGAATATTTAATCTTTCAAACGTTAATATTTTTACTGCTGCTGGAACTGTCGATATTAAATTTTTAAACAATAAAGAAGCACAAGAAATAAGTGATAAGGTAAATGAATTATTAAAAAATAAATTGGAGAAAAAACATGAAAACTAGATTACACCCATCAATAATTTTAGAAAACCTATTTAGCAGTTTAATTTTCATAGTTTTTATTGGTTATTACATAATAATGCAAATGCTAGGTGACCTTTCAGAAAATAACATAGAAAACACTGCCCAAACACTACTATCACTAGGTCTAGGCATATATGGTTTAATAATCCTAACGATAATAATTCTATTAATCATATTTACAATATACTTCTGGATCAAATGGAAAAACACCTATTTTTCATTTAACGACGATAGTGTCATCATAGAAAAAGGAAAATTATTTAAAAAAATCACTACAATTCATCTAAAAGATATTGCCACTATAAACATCAAAAGAAACATCTTAGAAAAAATATTAGGTACATCAAATATAAAAATAGACTTAAACACAACAGGTGAAACATATAATGGTAAACTAATATTCAAAGAAAATAAAGCTATAGAAATCAAAAATGAAATTCTATCAAAAACAGGCAAAGAAATAATAAATGAAACAGAAGAAATAGAAAGTACAGTAAAATATGATAATTTCGATGTATTAAAACATCTATTTCTAAGTATAAATATAGTTTCAATAATAATTTTAGTTATAATATATCTAATAATATTAATACTTATCATGGAAGATTCAAAACCAATAGGTATAGTTTTTGGAATACTGCCATTATTAATTATCGTATTTCCACTAGTATGGTCATTTATAAAAACATTCTTAGGATATTATAATTTTAAATGTTCAAGAGAAAACAATAACATAAAATTATCATATGGAGCCCTAACAACATATAAATATAGTCTTCCAATCAAAAAAATAAACGCTGTAATTATTCATCAAACACTCCAAGCAAGAATCCTAGGTTATTACTTAATAGAAGTTGTAAATGCAGGTATAGGCGAAAATGAAGAAGAAAAAACAATTATAAGTTTATATGTTAAAGAAAACGAAAAAAATATCATAATGAACGAAATACTACCAGAATATAAAAATGAAATAGAAATAAAAAAAGATAATAAAGATACCCTAAAACATTATATAACTGCCAAAATCTTTTGGATTATCATAAGTATAATACTAATGCCATTTACAAATTACATTTCACTAATATTAATACCACTAGTTCTATTAATCGCACTACTACAATACAATACTAATAAAATAGGAAACAACAATAATATAATAATCATTTCTAAAGGAATCATCAATAAAAAAACCACTATAATTAAATATAGTAATATTGAACTTATACAAAGTAAACAAAAATTATTTAGTCATTTTTTCAAAACCAAAACTTTACAAATTAATGTAGTTGGCCCTATGGCTAATAATTCATTTATAAGTGGTTTATTCAAACAACAAACAATAGAAAACATAATAAATATATACTAAAAAGAGAAACTATTCAGTTTCTCCTTTTATTTCCTTTAATTTTTCTTCAATTCTCTTGCCATATTCAATAGATTCATCATAAATAAAACTAAGTTCTGGAATTTGTCTAATATCAACTCTATCTCTAAGTTCATGACGAATAAACCCACTAGCACTCTTTAATGCCTTTAAGGTTTCCTCTTTTTTATCTTCATCTAAAACAGTAAAATAAACCTTGGCAAAACCTAAATCATTAGTAACCTTCACATCAGTAATAGTTACAAACTTTATATCTTTATTTTTTACTTCAGTAGCAAGAATATAACTAATTTGTTCAATCAAACTATCAGATATTCTTTCGGACTTAATACTCATATTATCCCTCTTTTCTATTTGCTACTCTTGCTGAAGCAAAAGTAACTATCAACATTAGTATATCATATTTATAATCAAAATCCTAAATTAACAAAACAAAAAAAGCAAAAACTATTTGCTTTTTGATACTTGATTTTGAATCACAGGACTTAATTTTCTAATAAGTTTAAAAACCTTTGTTCTTTGTTTATTTGGCATATCCAATAACTCCTGCTGAACAATATCATATTCACGTTCATATGTTGGGTCTGTTTCTTCATTAAATAATTCAATACAACCAAACATTTCAGTTTCATCATCTTCATAATCAGAAAAATGTTTTAATGTTTCTATACTTGTTTGTCTTAAATTATCATTAGATAATAAACCATTTTCGCCAAGCATTTGTGTAGTTGCTGACTCTAATTTTGAATGATTTTTATATAAATTAACTAATTCTGCTATTTCCATAAGATCACCATTTAATTGTTCTCTATATTCTGTTGCTAATATAGTAATCAACGTACTTGTATAAATATCACCTTTAACAATTTCAGAAATTAATTTTAATTTAGTATCAAAATCAAATGCATTATTTAATGATATGTTAACGGCACTCTTAACACAATTATAATCCTCTGTTTCAGAGACTAACCTCATAATCTCTAACATATTTTCTTCGTTAGTTTCACTAAATTCAATTGCAATCTTACATAGTGCCAAACACTGTGGATAATTAGTTTGTGAAACCAACTCTATAATTTCTACTATTTGTGGATTTGAAATTATATTTTCATACTGTAAAAGTTTTAACGCTTCTTTAATAGACAAATAATCTACAGCCTGATCAATAGCATACACTAATTGAATACGCATAGGATGATTTTTTAATTTCTTATCTAATAAAATACTTGCCATTGCATAATTTAAATATCCTTGACCTTTCATAAAATTATTCATCATTTTCTTAGCAATAATAACACTAGTTTTTTTATTAAGATTTTCATTCATTTCTTTAAGTTTATTTTTTCCATCATTAATTTTACATTTAACAAGCCTAGACTTCTCCTTAATAACCTGTGGATTAACTTTCTTATTAAACTCATTAAATGCAGCATTCATACCAAAATAAACTTTTTGTACTAAAGGTCTTTCATTTATCATTTGTAATAATTCCTGAATCTGTTTACTAAGTTTTGATTCACAAACTTCATTAATCTTTTTATTTGTTTCTAAAAACATTGATGATTTCATAATAGCCTGTTTTAATTCTATTAACTTTGGAACTACTATTTCATCCTTCAAAGTATCTTTTATTTTAATAATTTGTCCTATTAATTGTATTGATTTTTCTTCTTTTTTTTGTTCAAAAACTTCAATATTTTTGCTCATATTTTCCCCCTCAAATTTATATGAGACATATAATATATAATTTTTTGTATTTTGTCAAATTCAAAAAAACTAGTAAAAACTAGTTCTTTTAACTTTATCTTTTAATTTCTACCATCTCATAAGATTCAATAATATCGCCAGGTTTAATATCATTAAAATTATCGATTGTAATTCCGCACTCTAAGCCTTTTTTAACTTCCTTAACAGAATCCTTTTCTCTTTGAAGTGAACCAATTTCACCATCATAAATAACAACGCCATCACGAATTACTCTAGCCTTACTATTTCTAGTAACAACACCTTCATTAACTAATGAACCAGCGATATTTCCGACCTTAGAAAATTTAAATATTTGTTTAATCTCAGCACTACCTAAGATTTTTTCTTCAAATTCAGGATCAAGCATACCTTTCATAGCTGCTTCCATTTCCTCAACAACCTTATAAATGATGTCATATAATCTAATCTCAACACCATTTTCCTTAGCCTTATCCTTAATAGCATTACTAGGTCTTACATTAAAACCAATAATAATAGCATTAGAAGCATTAGCAAGTACAATATCACTTTCAGTAATACCACCAACACTACTACGGATAACATTAACTCTTACACCCTCAACATCAATTTTATTAAGAGAGTTTTTAACTGCCTCCGCACTACCATTAACATCAGTTTTTAAAATAACATTAATTTCTTTTAAACCTTCACCAATTTTAGAGAATAAATCATCTAATGAAACAGATGCTTTAGCATGATTTTCTCTAAGTCTAGCCTTTGTCTTTCTTTCATCGGCAATACTACGTGCTTCTTTTTCAGATTCAAAAGCCATAAACTTATCACCAGCACTAGGAACCTCGCTCACCCCTGTAATTTCTACAGGTCTAGAAGGTCCTGCCTCCGTAATTTCCTCACCTTTATCATTTTTCAAAGTTCTAATCTTACCAAAAGAAGTACCAACAACAATAGGATCACCTAATCTTAAAGTACCATTTTGAATAAGAACAGTAACAATAGATCCTACTTGCTTATTAAGTCTAGATTCGACAACAGTTCCGATAGCATATCTATTAGGGTTAGCCTTAAATTCATTCATTTCAGCCACTAATAAAATATTTTCCAAAAGTTCATTTATACCATCACCATTAGCCGCTGAAATTTTAGTAAAGATAGTATCTCCACCCCACTGTTCAGGCATAAGACCATATTCACTAAGTTCAGTCATAACCCTATCAGGGTTAGCCCCAGGTTTATCCATTTTATTAATAGCAACTAATATAGGAACACCCGCTGCCTTAGCATGATCAATAGCCTCCCTAGTTTGTGGCATAACACCATCATCTGCCGCTACAATAATAATAACAATATCAGTTATACTTGCTCCCCTAGCACGCATTTCAGTAAAAGCCGCATGCCCAGGAGTATCAATAAACGTAATTAAACGATTATCACATTTAACTTGATAAGCAGATATAGCCTGAGTAATTCCTCCAGCCTCTGTTGATACTACATCAGTTCTTCTGATAGCATCAAGTAAAGTAGTTTTACCATGGTCAACATGTCCCATAATAGTTACTACAGGTGGACGAACTTCTAAATCTTCCTCTGCATCATATACTTCATATTCTTCGAAATTAGCAACATCCGCTTGCTGTTCTCTTTTAAGTTCTTTATTATAATCAACAATTAATATTTCAGCATTTTCAAACGAAATAGGACTGTTAATATTAACCATAAGACCTAAAGAAAATAACTTTTTAATAAGTTCAGCACTAGGAACCCCAAGTTCATCTGCAAGGGCTCCAATAGTCATATTTTCTTTATATAATATAACATTATCATTTACAGTATTACTCTGTAATTTACCTTTATTTTTATACATTTCTTTTTTCTTTTGGGCTAAATCACTCTTATCAGCAGATTTATCTTCTACTTTTTCTTTAACCACTTTTTTAGCCTTTTTAGCAGGTGTTTTTTGTTTAATAACTTTTTCATCATAAGCCTCTTCTATCTCTTCGTCAGTCTCTAAGTTATTATCTAATAAAACAATTGCATCTTCATCTAATAAATCATCTTCATTATTAACATCAATATTAAGTTCACGACATTTTTCTAAAATAAGTTCAACTGTTCTATTAACATCTTCAGCATATTCTAATACGCTCATCATAAATATGCACCTCTTTTCTATTAATTTAATATTTGCTTTAATTCATCAAATAATTCATCAGAAACAGTAGTTTCCAAAACTCTATTTAACACTTTACTTTTCTTTGCTTTTTCAAAAACCTCTAAATCCTTTTTCAAATAAGCACCATGACCATTAACCTTACCAGTAGGATCAACAATGACACCATTAGCAGTATTAACTACCCTAATAAGTTCATTTTTAGGCCATTTTTCTCTAGTTACCACGCACATACGCATTGGAACTTTACGTACTTTATTCACTAATATTTATCCCCATTTCACTTGCTTCATCTAACGTCTTAACATCCAATTTATAATGAGTAAGACGTGCGGCTAAACGAACATTTTGCCCTCTCTTACCAATCGCAAGTGATAAATTATCATTATCTACTACCACTAAAGCTTCTTTTTTCTTTTCATCAGTGATAAAAATATGTAAATTTTTAGCAGGACTTAAAGCATTTTCGATAAAACGTGCCTCATCATTATTATAAGGAACAACATCAATTTTTTCACCATTTAACTCATCAATAATACGGTTAATACGGCTTCCTCTTTCACCAATACAAGCACCAACAGGATCGACATTAGGATTTTCAGAATAAACAGCAATCTTAGTACGATTACCTGCATCTCTTGCAACACTATAAACTAAAATTATTCCTTCATTAATTTCAGGTATTTCAAGTTCAAACAATCTTTTAACAAAACCATAATGATTTCTAGAAAGTAAAATTAAAGGTCCCTTACTATTATTCTCAACTTTACTAATATATACTTTAATACTAGAACCCATTTGAATTTTTTCACCTGGAATAATTTCAGTTTTAGGTAAAATACCTTGAGTTCTTCCTAAATCAATATAATAATTACGAACATCTTCCATCGCAACAGTTCCAACAACCATTTCATCTTTCTTATCTTCAAATTCATTATTAATGATTTCTCTTTCAGCCTCACGAATCTTTTGAATTACAACTTGTTTAGCAGTTGCTGCTGCAACCCTACCAAAATCTTTTGGTGTAACTTCCTCTTCAATAGTCTCACCAATTTCGATTCCAGCAACAATCTTTCTAGCATCTTCTAAAGTAATATGAATACGTTCGTCATAATAATAATCTTTTTCAACTTCTTCTTCATTACCATCTTCATCAACAATAATTTCAGTTTCATACTTTCCTTCTTCTTTTTCCCATTCCTCATCAAAAACTACAGTTTTAAAAGAAAAAATTTTAATATCACCAGTTTCTCTATTAATATCAACTCTAACATTTGATAATGAATGATAATTTTTCTTATAAGCAGAAGTTAAAGCAAGTTCCATTGCATCATAAATAGTATCTACATCAATACCTTTTTCGTCAGATAAAGCCGCTACTGCTGCTTTAAATTTTTTACCGTCCATTTTATTCACTTCCTTTCTCTTTTGAACATACATCAAGTACATAACTATCGCTTATTAAATCAGCCTCATCTAAAAGTGGATTAACGATTTTATTAACAGCCAAACAATCATTTATATTGATATAGCCTTCTTTATCAATTACTAATGTAAGAGTATAAGTTTTTCCCTCTTTAGCATAAGTAACCTCATCTAAAATGTATCCCGCTTTTTCAATAGCCTCGCCTAATAAGTCTCTCACTTTTTCTTCAATCATGATTTTCCTCCTAAACTACATTAAAGAGTGGGATTGCCCACTCTTTTGTTTTTCATGAAGTCAAATGTATTATACCACAATTATATGCCATTTGCCTAGTATTTATGATAAATTAATTTTTAATACAAAAATCCCAAATTTACAAATAAAAAATTACTAAAGAGGGAAGTTTGTAAAAACTATTGACTTGATTAAAATAATACTATATATTACTACCCACGGAAACATTATAACCACTATCGGTGCTTGCGCTTTCAGTTCAGGGGGTTACCTGAAAGGGGGCGGTAATTATGAATAGAAAAGATTATCTAATCCAAGTATTACTCATAATTATTATTTTATTAATCGTACTTCTTTTGAAAAACAATTAATAAAAAAAGGCACCTAAGTCTTAGACTTAAGTGCTTGAACAAAACAACTTTGGGCAAGCATTGATATGTTACAATGTTTCCCTTTTTTATGAGGAAATTCCTCATTACTTAAAATATAACATATTTATTAATTTTATTCAATATATAATTATATTTCATTATATTTTTTACCATCAATAATCCCACTAATATATTTATGAGCCTTATCAACAGTTCTATCATCTGGAATCATAACATAAGCACTTTGACCTAAAGAATAACAATAATCTTTAGAACTAGTACCATCTACACTAATAGAATTAATATTCCATGAATACATTCCATCAATTTGATGTTTTATAATTTTCTTAAAATCACTAGTTTTTAAATTAGTTTGAAATGTATCAGATAAACTAGAAAGCAATTTATTATAATCTTTTAATAATACCTCACTAGTAGTAATTTTATTAAAGATTGCCGTAATAACTGCTTCTTGGTGTCTTCCTCTATCTCTATCTCCACCAGGAAGCACATGTCTTATTCTAGAAAACATCAAAGCATTTTCCCCATCTAAATGATTAATACCCTTTTTAAAACTATAACCGTATTCACTAAAGGCCTGATCACTTACTACATCTACTCCGCCAATTGCATCTACCATTTTTTCCACAGTAGTAAAGTTTACTCTAATGTAATAATCAATATCAATATCGAGTAAATCTTCAACTGTTTTTAAAGTCATATCTACTCCATATATTCCAGCATGTGTAAGTTTATCCTTAGAACTAGTAATACCATGTAAATAAACATAGAAATCCCTTGGAATATGTGTAAGTAATATTTCATGAGTTTTAGGATTGATTGTCATTACAATATTAACGTCACTTCTAGAAGTAACTCCAATTGGACCACCAGTATCTATCCCACTAATTAAAATATTAAAAGAATCCTTAACAACATCCACACCATCACTAGATAAATCACTTTCATTCGTAATAGTTATTTTCTTAATAATTCTTACCTTGTCATTAAAATCATCATTCTCATCGCAAATCAAATCATAGTACGCAGAATTTAAAAATATTCCATCAAAACTATTAAAATTACTAGTTATTTGTAAAACATTTTCAATTTCCACCTTAGAAAATTCAATTTCTTTTTCAAGTTCATTAATTGCTTTATCATTTTCCATAAAAATACCAATATTTTTATTATTCAAATCTTCTATCTTTTTATATGAACTATCCTTTTCAACTATTACATAATAAATATCTGTTTCAGAATCAATATCTTTAACACTATCAAAAAAAGTATTTGTTCTATATATATATAAAGAAGAAATAACACTTATAATAGATAAAATAAATTCTAAAAGCACCAAAAATATCTTAAATGATTTTCTTTTTATAAATTTAAATCCTAATGATATTAGTAATATAAATAATACCATAATACCTACTATAATAAATAAATATTTATTTGGAATTACATTAATCATAAAAAGTTCAAATCCTAAAAATATAAATGCCATTAAAAACAATATATACATCATTACATAAAATGATTTTAAAACTTTAGACATTTTTTCACCTCTTTAAATGAAAAGTATTCTACTATATTTATTTTTTTTTGTCAAAATCAAAAAAATTCACTAATTAAAGTGAATTTCTTTATCTAAAGCCTCATCATACTCTTTACCAAGAGATAAAACTCTAAGTGTTACTACCATTATAAATAATAAAATAAGTGCTATCATCGCTGTACCCTCCTATTATTATATTATCAAATTTACCTAAAAAAATCCATGTTTTTATAAAATTTATTCATTTAATATATGATTATCATTTACCCCTAATTATTTTCAAATAGAAATCACCTTATTTTCCTTATTATTACTACCTTTTTCGTCAATTTGACAAAGATATAATTTTCTGTTAATATAACCCACCGAAAACAAAAAAAGGGCTTCTTATATCTTAATTTAGAAAGAAGTAAACAGGGGGGAATATTATGAAAAAAGTAAGTAAAATATTGTTTTTAAGTTTAATAACTAGTGTATTACTAGTTTCTGGTACATCAAACGTTAATGCTGCCAGTAATACTATAACTATCAAAAGTAAAAATAAAATTGAACATTTCATAACAAATTATGATCAAGACTTTGTTATATATAAAACAAAAGATAAAAAAACAGTTTATGGCTTAGAATTTGATAAAAAAATATTAAAGAAAAAACAAAAACTAACTTTTGATAAAAACGCTGATGCTGGATTATTATATATTTTAGAAAATGGTTATCCTAAATCAAAAATCACAGGTGATACCAAAATAGATAAGTATATTACACAAGCCGCCATTTGGTGGTATATGGATGAAACTAATAAAGGTACTAAAGTTAATCCTATCTTAAAAAATGAAAATAATAATGAAGACAACTATGGTCTTGTGATTAACTATATTAAACCATTAGTAGAAAAAGCCATTAATGCTAAAAATAATAACTACCAAACACAAAAAGCAACACTAAATGTTAATAGTAACAACAACATTTTAACCTTTAGTATAAATAAAAAATACTATGAATCAGATTATATTTCAGTTGATTTAATAGGCGCTAGTAAATATACAGTTTCTAGTAATGCCACTATTTTAGACGAAAATGGTGAAAAGAAAACTAAATTTAATGCATCTGAAAAATTTAAAGTAAGAATGTCTGTTAATAAAATTTCAAATCATGAAAAAATTACTATAACAGTAAAAGCAACTGGTAAAGAAAATATCGCTAAAATATACGCTCCAAGTAATGATAAATATCAAAATGTTATAGGATTATTTACTAAAAAACGTTCTTTACAAAAGAAATTCGATTTAACAGTTTCTATTCCTACTAATTGTAAATATATAGATGGTAACTTCCATGACAAAGCAGGAAATATTACTGATGAACAAACTTATAAAAATGAATGTAATAATGTATGTCAAATTGTAAATGAAAATTATTACAATTCAATGGGTGAAGAAACAAGTAAATTATTGTTTGACAAAGAATGTGAAAATTCTTGTGCCACTGATAATGAAGTTTTCTATGGTATAGATAGTAGAAAAGTTGATAAAGAAACATTTAATAAAGAATGTTCAATTGTTAATTCTATAAAAACAATACCTACAAAAGATAAATCTACTAAGGCTAAAACAGAAAAGGAAAAAGCAGAGAAAGCCGCTAAAGCCAAAGCAGAAAAGGAAAAAGCAGAGAAAGCCGCTAAAGCTAAAGCAGAAAAGGAAAAAGCAGAGAAAGCCGCTAAAGCTAAAGCAGAAAAGGAAAAAGCAGAGAAAGCCGCTAAAGCCAAAGCAGAAAAAGAAAAATCAGAGAAAGAGGCTAAGGCCAAAGCAGAAAAGGAAAAAGCAGAGAAAGAGGCTAAAGCAAAAGCAGAAAAAGAAAAAAACACATTAAACAATAATGAACAAACACAACCAGAAAGCACATTAGAAGTAGACGTTCCAGATACCAATGCTAATATACCATTATCTAATATATTATTTGGTGTACTATTTGTATTAATGGGTGCTGGATTACTATACAAAAGAAATAAGGCTATAAATTAATTGCTATAGTTAAAGGGGGATAATATGGAAGAAATTAATATAAAAGAACTTTTAGATTTCTTTATTTCAAAAATATTTTTAATAATTATAATTGTACTTGTGTTTGCAGCAAATGGATATTTATATTTCGCTCACATTCAAACACCTAAGTACCACAGTTCAACAACAATAATTCTCGTAAGTGAACAAGAAGACACTAATACATCTAATATTAGTCTAAACCAACAACTTGTATCCACTTATAGTGAAATTATTAAAAACAGTAGTGTTTTAAACAAAGTTATAAATAAATTGGACCTAAACATGACTGTAAAAGAATTAGCAAATAACATTTCAGTTACATCCGTTGATAAAACTGAAATCATTAAAATTGAAGTTAGTTCAATTGATAATGTATTAGCACGTGATATTGCTTCAGAAATCACCAAAACATTTATCACTGAAGTTAATGATATCTTCAAATTACAAAACGTTACAATCTTATCTGAAGCTGGAATTGAAAAACAACCTTACAATGTTTCCCTTGTGAAACAAGTGACTTTATCTAGTATAGTTGGATTATTTATAAGCCTAATTATTCTATTTGCACTTTTCTACTTTGATACATCTATCAAATCAGTAGAAGCAATTGAAAATAAAGCAAAATTAACTGTTTTAGGAACAGTAGAAAAGGTGAAGGGGAAAAATGAAGAAAAATAATAACGAAATGAAAAATGAAATCTTACTAAATGACAATCCAAAATCGTCATTTAGTGAATCAATAAAGTCAATCAGAGCCAACCTAAAGTTTTCTAACTTAAATGGTGGTAATAAGGTTATTTTAATGACAAGTGCAAACCCTAGTGAAGGTAAAAGTTTTATAACTGCTAACTTAGCATGTTCCTTCGCTAAAGATAATAAAAAAGTTTTAATCATAGATGCTGACCTACGTAAAGGACGCCAACATAGAATCTTTGGAATACCTAACAATAAACACTATGGTTATTCTAATATGATTGTTAATGTAAACAAAGATGGATTCTCATTTGATGGTTATATTAATAAGACAAGCATTCCTAACTTAGACTTCATTAATTTAGGTGCTACTCCACCATCACCAACTGAACTATTATCTTCTGATAATAACAGACTATTATTAGAATTTCTAAAAAGAAAATACGATTATATTTTCTTAGATTGTCCACCAGTTTTAGGATTAAGTGATACTCTAATTTTAAGTAGTATGTCTGACTTTAATATCGTAGTTGTATCAAATAAACAAACAAAAATGGAACAACTATTAGATGTTAAAAAAGCATTCGAAATAGCAAATAGTAATATAACAGGTGTCATTCTAAATAAAGTGGATAAAAAACATCATGGCTATGGATATGGCTATTATGGTTACTATGGTGATTAGTAATGAAAGATTTACACACTCATGTAATGTATGGAATTGATGATGGAAGCAGAACTATAGAAGAATCTATGACAATGCTAGAAAGATTATCTAATGAAGGCGTTACCGACGTAATGCTTACACCCCATTATATTGAAAATAGTAAATATAACTGTAACAACAAAAACAAAAAACAATTATTTAAAAAAATAAAACAAGAAGCCCAAAGACGTGGAATAAACATTAACATTTACCTTGGTAATGAAATCATGGTAAATAATAATATTATGAATCTATTTAATACTGAAATAGCCACATTAAACGCTTCAAAATATCTATTAATCGAACTTCCAATGGAAAAAGAATTCGATGACTTAGATTTAGTTATAAAAGAATTAACAAGTAATGGTGTTATACCCATAATTGCTCATCCAGAAAGATATTCTTATGTTAAAGATAATTATAAATGGTTAGAAGAATACTTGAAAATGGGAGTATTATTCCAAAGTAACTATGAAAGTTTATTTGGAAAATATGGCAAAGAAGCAAAGAAAACAATAAAAAAATTATTAAAACATAATATGGTACACTTTCTTGCTTCTGATATACACCACGAAAGTAGTAAATGCAACTTAAAAAAATTACATAAAAAATTAAAAAGAATTATTAAAAGTGAAGACAATATTAACGATTTACTAAATAATAACTTTACAAAAGTTATAAAAAATGAAGATATAAATTCATAGGGGGTTATTATGTATAAATATATTAAAAGATTTATCGATATCGTTTTATCTACCCTACTATTACTTTTATTTATGATTCCAATGATTATAGTTAGTATTTGTATAAAATTAGAAAGTAATGGTCCTATCTTATTCAAACAAACACGTACAGGCTATAAAGGAAAACAATTTACTTTATATAAATTTAGAAGTATGACAGTAGATAATAATGTTCTCGATTTTTCAAAAGAAAACACAATTACAAAAGTTGGCAAATTTATCAGAAAAACATCATTAGATGAATTGCCACAATTCATAAACATTCTAAAAGGAGATATGTCCTTTATAGGACCTAGACCTTGGATTATAGAATATGCTAAACTATTTACAGCAAAACAAAGAAAAAGACTTGATGTCACACCAGGAATAACTGGACTTGCACAAGCCAGCGGACGTAACGACATAAGTATTATAGATAAAATTAACTATGATCTTGAATATGTTGATAACTTCTCATTCTTAATGGATTTAAAAGTAATATTTAAAACATTAAAAATAATATTTACCAAACAAGGTGCAGACATTAATAAAAGCGAAATCGCAAACGAACTTGACAAATTAAAAGAATATAATTTAACTAACAATCTAATTACAAGTTTAGATTAAACCTGAATAATAAGGGGGTATATTATGAAAAATGATTTGATTAGTATTATTGTTCCAGTATATAATGCTGAAAAATTTATTTCCGACACTATTAACAGTATAAAAAAACAAACATATAAAAATTGGGAATTAATTTTAGTTGATGACTGTTCTATTGATAATAGTGTCAGAATCATAAAAGAATTTATTAAAAACGACAATAGAATAAAATTATTTCAGCAAAATAAAAACAATGGTGTCGCAACTACACGTAATAAAGGAATTGAAGTTGCTACAGGTAAATACTTGTGTTTTATAGATGCTGACGATTTATGGAATCCAGACAAATTAAATAAACAAGTAAATTTTATGAAACAAAACAACTGCGCATTTTCATTTACTGGTTATGAATTTACTAATAAAGATGGAATACCAAATGGAAAAAAAGTTTTTATTCCAAATCAAATCAATTATAAACAAGCCCTAAAAAATACAACAATTTGGACAAGTACAGTAATGTTTGATTTAACCAAATTATCAAAAAAAGATATCACTATGCCTAATGTAAAAAGCGAAGATACTGCTACATGGTGGAAAATATTAAAAAAAACAGATTATGCATATGGACTTAATGAAATTCTATCTTATTATAGAAGAAGCCCAAATACTCTATCTGCCAATAAATTAACTGCAATCAAAAGAATATGGCACCTATATAGAAATATTGAACACTTAAATATATTTTATAGTTCTTATAATTTCTGTTTCTATGCCATAAATGCATTAAAAAGAAGAATTTAGGTGAAATAAAATGCTAAAAAAATTCAAAAATAGTTTAAAATATATCAAATTAACAGATATACTTTCTATATTTACTTTTATCATTATTTTAATCCCTAGTTTGATTTATAAAATATATTTAAAAATATTAAATAAAAAATTATATTTAATTTGTGAAGATAAAAATGAGGCATGTGATAATGGGTATCATTTATTCAAATATATAAGAACAAAATATCCTTTAGATAACGTTTATTATGCAATCAATACAAAATCTAATGATTACCAAAAAATTAAAAAATATGGAAACATAATTAATTTTAATAGTTTGAAACACTGGATTTATTATTTATGTGCAACCAAAAACATTAGTACACATAAATATGGTAATCCTTGCCCACCACTATTTTATGTATTACATGTTTATTTAAATTTATTTAACAATCGAGTTTTTTTACAACATGGAATCACAATGAACGACTCTAAATGGCTATACTATAAAAACACTAAGTTTTCTACCATTATTTGTGCTGCTAAATTAGAATATGAATATATTAAAGAAAAATTCGGCTATCCAAAGCAAAATGTTAAATATTTAGGGTTCCCAAGGTTTGATAATCTTGATAAAAGTAGAACCAACAACAAACAAATTGTTATAATGCCAACCTGGAGAAACTGGCTAGGAAGAGAAACTAATAATTTAAATACTAAAACTAATTTTTTAAATACAGACTATTATAAAAAATTTAACAGCCTTTTAAATAATAAAACATTAATTTCATTTTTAGAAAAAGAAAAAATTACACTTTACTTTTTCCCACATAGAAATATGCAAAAATTTATCAACCTATTTGACAGTCCATCAAATAACATTAAAATTGTAACAAGTAAAGAGTTTGATATTCAAGACTTAATTATTGAATCTGCTTTAATGATTACAGACTACTCTAGTGTTTCACTTGACTTTGCATACATGAAAAAACCAGTTTTATATTACCAATTTGATAATAAAGAATTTAGAAAAAAACAATTACAAGAAGGTTATTTTTCCTATGAAAATAATGGTTTTGGAAAAATTTATGAAGATGAACATGAATTAATCAGTGAAATCATTAAGATATATAATAATAATTATAAACTAGAAAATAACTATTTAAAAAGAATAAATAATTTTTTTGAATTAAATGACAAAAAAAACAGCGAACGAGTTTATAATATGATAAAAGAATAGAGGTGTAAAATATGCTATTAATTACTATCATTTTTCTATTATTTCCTGTTTTAGGATTACCAATTTATTGCTTTCTATATTTTTTCGATAAAAATAAAAAAGGAATAATTTATTCTTTATTAATT
>JAAWSW010000012.1 GCA_022801735.1 Bacilli bacterium
TATATATATTTATAATTTATTTAAAAATCAAAAACAAGATATAATCTTAGTAACGTCAAATCTTCATGAAGCAAATAAAATATATAATTCATTAAGTAACTATACTGACAAAGTATGGTTTTTCCCAATGGATGATTTTTTAACAAGCGAGGCTATTGCAATATCACCAGAATTTAAAATTTCAAGATTAGAAACAATAAATAATATATTAAAAACAGATGGTAATATAATAATTACTAATTTAATGGGATATTTAAGATTTTTGCCCCCTAAACAAAATTTTAAAGATAGTTATTTAAATATAAAAGTTAATCAAGATTATAATATAAATGAATTAAAAGAAAAATTATATTATTTAGGGTATAAAAAAGAAACAATAGTCAACATGACTGGAGAAATAGCAGTTAGAGGATTTGTTTTGGATATATTTCCACTAAATAACGAAGATCCAATAAGACTAGAATTTTGGGGAGATACAATAACTTCAATAAAAACATTTGATATAAATACACAAAGAACAAAATCAAATATAGATGAAATAACAATATATCCTAATACTGAATTTTTAATAGAACAAGATGCCTTTGAAATACCATATCGTGATATGTATAAATATACAGATGTAACAAACATATCAAAATATTTAAATAATCCAATAACTATTTATGATAATTATCAAAATCTAGAAACTAACAACAGATTATTACTAGAAGAAATTCTAAACTACAACATTAGTACCGAAAGACCACAAGATACTAAATATATGAATGAATTTGAAACAATAAAAGATAAAAATCCAATAATTTTTGAAACATTCAGTAATAACGTAAAAAATACACTAATATATAAAAACGTAGAAATAGAACCATTTCCACATAACCAAAAACAAATTAATGAAAGGTTAGAACTATATTTAAAACAAAATAAACAAGTAATTATTTGTTTAGAAAATAGATATCAAGTAAACAAATTAATAGATTATCTTGATAATTCCAAAATAGTTTATACAAATGAACATGAACTTTTAAATGATAACATAAACATAATTGTAAAAAAACTAAAAGAAGGATTCAACACCCAAGACTATATTGTAATAACAGGAAAAGAGTTATTTGGACAAAAAGAAGAAAATAACTATAAAACAAAATTTCGATATGGATCGAGAATAAAAGATATCACAAAACTTGAAATTGGAGACTATGTAGTACATGGAACACACGGAATAGGAAAATATTTAGGTATAAAAACCATAAATAAAAATGGATTAAAAAAAGACTATTTAACAGTTGAGTATAAAGGCGGAGATAAATTATATATCCCTGTAGAAAAATTAGATTTAATTTCAAAATTTTCAGGAAAAGAAGGAGTAGAACCTAAATTAAATAAATTAGGAACTCATGAATGGGAAAAAACAAAAGCAAGAGCCAGAAAAAAAGCCGAAGATATAGCCGAAGATTTATTAAAACTATATGCAAAAAGAGAATCACAACAAGGATATGCTTTTGAAAAAGACTCTGAAGAACAGATAGAATTTGAAAAAGAATTCGAGTATGAAGAAACTGTAGATCAATTGCGAGTATCTGATGAAATAAAAAAAGATATGGAAAGCTCAAAACCAATGGATAGACTATTGTGTGGTGATGTTGGCTATGGAAAAACAGAGATTGCCTTCAGGGCTGTATTTAAATGTATTTTATCAAATAAACAAGCCGCAATACTTTGTCCAACTACTATTTTATCTTCCCAACACTATAAAAATGCAATAAAAAGATTTAATTCATTCCCAATTAACATAGCTATATTAAATAGATTTATATCCCAAAAAGAAGTAACCAAAATTTTAAAAGACCTAAAAGAAGGAAAAATAGACTTATTAATAGGGACACACAGAATTTTAAGTGACGATGTAGAATACAAAGACTTAGGATTATTAGTAATAGATGAGGAACAAAGATTCGGTGTAAAACATAAAGAAAAAATAAAACAATATAAAAATAATATAGATGTTTTAACCTTATCTGCAACACCAATACCAAGAACTTTGCAAATGTCTATGGCTGGAATCAGAAGTCTATCAATGCTAGAAACACCTCCAGTTAATAGATATCCAATTCAAACTTATGTATTAGCAGAAAATAATCAAATAATAAAAGAAGCAGTTTATAAAGAATTAGCCAGAAACGGTCAAGCCTTTATCCTCTTCAATCATGTTCAAAATATGCAATCTAAATTAGCACAAATAAAACAATTAATTCCAGATGCAAAAATAGAACTAGCCCATGGAAAAATGAGTAAAAACGAACTTGAAGATGTAATGATAAGATTTAATAATCACGAATTTGATGTATTACTATGTACAACAATAATTGAAACAGGAATAGATATTCCAACCGTAAATACACTCATCATAATAGATGCTGACAAATTTGGATTATCGCAATTATATCAAATAAGAGGAAGAATTGGACGAAGTGATAAAATTGCATATTGTTATTTAATGTATGATAATACCAAAATACTTTCAGAAATTGCCACAAAAAGATTAAAAGTAATAAAAGACTTTACCGAATTAGGCAGTGGTTTTTCAATTGCCATGCGTGATTTATCAATAAGAGGAGCAGGCGATCTTTTAGGTCAAGAACAAGCAGGATTTATTGATAGTATTGGAATAGAATTATTTTTAGAAATGCTAAACGAAGAAGTAAATAAACTAAAGGGAATAAAAAAAGAAGAAACAAAAGAAGAAAAAATGACCCCGTTAGTAGAAGTAGAAACAACAATAAGTGATGAATATGTCACAGAAGAAGAGTTAAAAATAGAAATTCATAAGAAAATCAACACCATAGATTCACATGAAAAATTATTAGAAGTAAAAAAAGAAATAGAAGATAGATTTGGAAAAGTATCAGATGATATAATAATATATATGCATGAAGAATGGTTTGAAAAATTAGCCTCAAAAGTAGGAATAGATACAATTAGACAAACAAAGAACTTTATAGAAATAACCATAAATAAAGAAATAACAAAGAAAATAGATGGCGAATATTTATTTTATGAAACTTCACAATTAAGTAGAATGTTTAGATTTAGTATGAAATTTGAAAGATTAATAATAACATTAGATACAATAAAACTTGATAAACACTTTATATATTATCTAATTGATTTCAGTAGAATATTACAAAAAAGTATAAAAAAAGAGGAGGTAGAAAATGACTAGAAAAAAAAGAAAAACAAAACAACAATTACCACAAATTAGACCAAAAACAAAACAAGTAAACCCACCAACTATAATAGCAGACAACATTTATGGTGTAGAAGATGCAAAAGCACTAGCCCAATTAAATATATTCACTTTAATAGTACAAGGAAACTTTGAAGAATTATTTCCAACACTAAACGAACATGCATATTATAAATTTTATACAGAAGAAAATGAGTTATATTCATATGTTGTTTTAGATGTTAGCGAATTCTTAAAAACATTTGATATAGAAAGTGATGTAAAATTACTATTATCAAGAAGCGAAATTTTAACAATTCATCACATTAGAGTAATTAATAATGATATAATCCTAAGCACTAGTGAAGGAAATATACCTTTATCTATAGTAATGGAAGAAATAATAGGAAAACAAAGTCAACATAAAATTAAAACAAAAAAATAACTGAATAAAATCAGTTATTTTTATTTATCCAAATAATTCATAAGTTTTGGAACAATTTGTTTCTTACGAGATACCATTCCTTCAAAGAAGTAACCTTCTTCAATATTATCAACACCAAATGCTCCAGCAAATACATCCTTACTATTTTCATTAAATAAAATATAAGAACCATTACTTAAAATATCAGTAATAAATAAAGCCGCAGCTTTATAATCTTCATTTTTAGACATATTATTAAGTTCATCAATAATTTCATCTTTCTTGCTCATAAGTTCATCTGTACTCATAGTAGAAATTTGTCCAATACCAAGTTTTTGATTATCAATCATAAAGTTTTTAAAATCACCATGAATAATTTCACCTATAGACATACCAGCAATACTAGAACCTGCCTTAAACATTTCCATACCATATTCTTTATAATCAACCCCAGCAATTTTAGCCAAAACTTCTAATGCTTCCTTATCAATATTAGTCGTTGTAGGTGAAGTTAATAATAAAGTATCAGAAATGATACCAGACATCATAAGACCAGCCATATCCTTAGGAATTTCAACATTATGTTCTTTATACATTAAGTATAAAATAGTCTCAGTACATCCAACAGGCATATTTCTAAAATTAATAGGCATGCTAGTACCAATATTTCCAATTTTGTGATGATCTACAATTTCAACAATTTCTGCTTCATCAAGACCAACAACACTTTGTTCCATTTCATTATGGTCAACTAAAATAACTCTTTTAGGATGATTATTATCAGCAGTACTTAATCTAAAAATACCTAAACACTTTCCATCATTATTTATAACAGGATAATTACTAAATTTTTTCTTATTAGCCATTTCCATAACATCAAATAAAGCATCATTTTCATTAACAAAAATAATTTCATCTTTTTTTATTTTATCCACAATATAATTACTTAATACAACTAAATTAGAAGTAGTAAGACCATCATATTCAGTACTAATAACATCGACATGATTCTTTTTAGCAATTTCTAAATGTTCTGGTTTCATTTCAACCCCATTAGTTAAAATGATGATAGATGCAGAATTTTCAACCCCATATTCAATAATACTATGACGGTCACCAACAATTAAAACACTATCTCTATCAATTGTAATTTGTTCCTTAAAAGTTGTACTTCTATAAGAAGGAGAATAAATATTACCTTCAATTTCTTTATCAAATCTTAAAATTTCCTTACCATTTAAAGCCTCTAATAAATTATCATAAGAAGTATGCAACCAACCAATATTCCCAGAAATTAAGTTACTAATTGCATCTTTCATAGAAACTGCACCTTTATAAATTCCATTATTATCAATAACAGGAATAGTACTAATTTTAGTTTCATTCATATATTGATAACCCCTAAAAATAGAATCCTTTTCATTTAAGAAACAATCCTTATTAAAATCAACATCCTTTATTTGAATACGAACATCATTTAAATATTTAGGTGTTTCAACTTCAAAATAATCTAAAACAAAAGCCGTTTCCTTACTAATATTACCCAAAACTCTAGGTTCAGTAGATTCTCCTAACTTATTTTTTAAATAAGATAAAACAATAGAAGAAGTAACACTATCAGTATCTGGTTTTTGATGTCCAAAAATTAATGTTTTTTCCATAAAATCCTCTCCTTTAAATACAACAATTATAACATGATTCATATAAAAAAAAAAGAGAAATCAAATAATTCCTCCAGGCTGGAATGCTAACCATATAAGCATTATTACAATACCAACAACAAGGATGGCTGCAAAAATAAAGAAAATATCATAATTAGGAAAATTAGAAAATGCCTTTTTTATATAATTAAAAATAACATCTTTATCAAATTTCTTTTTTTTAGGAACCAAAGTTGCACTAACAAAAATATCAGTACCACTTAAACTTTGTTTAATATTATCATCTAAATCTCTAGTATTAAGTAAAGATATTTCTTTTAAAATATAATGTTTATTTTCTATATTATATAATTGATTTAATTTATCAACAATAAAGAATAAAATTTCGTTATAAGAATCAAATCCAAATTGACCACGGAACTGCTCTAAAACAGGTTCAAAGTAATACCACCTATCGCCCTTATTTAAAATTAAAAACCAGTGTCTAAAATTTTCCCCATTTTCTAATTCCTTTTCAAAATATAGACGAATTAATTTATATTTTGAAGCAGACAAAAAAGTAGCCATAAACTCTATAACTTCATTGCTATAAGATAAATTAAATTTATTATTATTAATAGTCACTTGTTTATTATTAATTGCATAGTCATATAATTCATCAGGTGAATTAATACCTATTTTAGCAAACTCACTTAAAATTTCCTTATTATTCATCTAGCCACCTCTTTATTACTATAAATATAATAACACACATTCCAAATAAAGACAAAAATAAAAGTATATTTTTTTAAAGAAAACACAAACTATACATTAGAAAGAAGGTAATGTATGAAAGCGACAGGAATAATAAGAAGAATTGATAACTTAGGAAGAATAGTAATTCCAAAAGAAATAAGAAAAAATCTAAGATTAAAAAATGGTGAAAATATAGAAATATTTATTAACGAAAATGAAAATATAATACTAAGAAAATATAGTCAAATAGATAAATTAAAAGAATTTGCTAAAGATATAGTAGATTCTATTAGTAGTATAACAAAAAATAACGTTCTTATTACAAATACAGATGTATTTATCGCAGCAAGTAATAAAAAGAAAGACTATATAAATAAAGAAATATCAAATCAAATTATTGAAATGATTAATAAACGAAAAGAAATTACACAAGATGAAAATATAAATTTAACAGAAGAAAAAATAGAACAAAGTAATTATGCCTTTTATCCAATAATTGTAAGTGGAGATGCAGTTGGTTCTATAATAATTCTATCAGATGATGAAATAACAAGCGATAACACACTTCTTTTAAAAATAATTTCAACCTTTTTAGCCAAGCATATTGAAGAATAAAACAAAACGTGCTATAATCTAACAAAAGCAACGAAAGAGAGAAAAATAGGTGACTTTAAAGAGAGTTTATGGTTGGTGGAAATAAACAAGGTGACTATTTGAAATGGCTCTGGAGCCTCTTAATCGAAATTATTTAGATTAAGACGTATACATGCGTTAAATGTTCAAGGTAAGTAATACTTACAAATTAAGGTGGTACCACGTTTTATCACGTCCTTATATTTAAGGGCGTTTTTTTATTTAAAGGAGGTAAATTATGCGAAAATTTGAAAAAATTAGCCTAGAACAATTCAAACAAGATACTGGATTAACAGAAAAAGAATATGAACTATATCATACACCAAAGAGAAGTACTAAATACAGTGCAGGTTATGACTTTATGGCTCTTACCGATTTTACTATTAATCCAAATGAAATAAAATTAATTCCTACAGGAATAAAAGCAGATATGAATGAAGACGAAGTTTTAATGATATATATCAGAAGTAGTTTAGGATTTAAATTTAACTTAAGAATGTGCAACCAAACAGGGATTATTGATAAAGATTATTACAATAATCAAGATAACGAAGGACATATTTTTGTAAAAATTCAAAATGAAGGAAATAAACCAAAAGAATTTAAACAAGGAGAAAATATAGTTCAAGGAATATTTACAAAGTTTCTTACAGTAGATGATGAAGAAACAATAGAAAAAGAAAGGAGTGGCGGATTTGGAAGTACAAACAAATAAAGAAGAAAATAAATTACTATTAATAAGTCATGTGGCAGACCCAGATGGAATAACTCCAGTTATACTCGCAAAATTTACCTTTGATACCTTTGATACATTACTATTAAACCCAAAAGAAGTAGACGAAAAATTAAAAGAAAATATAGATAAATATGAAGAAATACATATAGTCGATTTACCAGTATCTGAAGAAATGGCCAAAGAAATCGATGAAAAAGAAGAATGGAAAAATAAAGTAAAATTGTTTGACCATCATCACGGAAATCTTTATTTAAACAATTATTCATTTGCCAAAGTAATCGATGAAGAAAACGGAAGAAAAGAAAGCGGTACAAGTGTATATTATAATTACTTAACCACAATATCAGATAATGAATTCTTATGCAAAAATTCCACCAAAGGACTAGTAAATCAAGTAAGAATTATTGATACATATGATTTTAAAACAGAAGAAGATCAAAAAGCCCATAATATAGATGCTTTATTTTCAATATTAGGAAGACAAAACTATATAGATTATTATTATAACTATATAAAAGAAGAGGATGAATTTAAATATAGAAAGCAAGATTTATTCTTAATAAAACTAGAACAAGATAAAATGAATAACTATATTGAAAAAAGAGAAGAAGAAATGTTAAAAACAGAGTTAGATGGCTATAAAGTAGGTATAGTTTATGCTGAAAGATATCGTAGTGATTTAGGTCATCATCTTGCTCAAAAATATCCAGACCTTGACTTTGTAATGATTATTAATATCAGTACAAGCATAAGTTTTAGAGGAGAAAACAAAGTAGATTTAAGTGTTTATACAAAAAAATATAATGGTGGAGGCCATAAAAATGCCGCAGGTTGTCCATTACCACCAAACTTACTTCAAAATATAACAAAATTAATATTTAAAGATATAAAAATAGAGGAGGAAAAATAATGAAAAAACCATTTTATATAACAACATCAATATTTTATGCATCTGCAAAACCACATATAGGAAACTCATACGAAGGCGTTTTAACAGATGCAATTGCTAGATACAAAAGTTTAACAGGTTATGATGTAAGATTTCATACAGGAACAGATGAACATGGAGAAAAAGTTCAGCAAAATGCATTAAAAAATAATCAAGAACCTCAAAGTTATGTAGATAACATTGCATTAGAAGTAAAAAGAATAGATGACTTATTAAACATTAGTTATGATAAATTTGTAAGAACAACTAATAATTATCATAAAGAAACTGTTCAAAAAATCTTTAAAAAACTATATGATAACGGTGATATTTATAAAGGTAAATATGAAGGACTATATTGTACACCATGTGAATCATTCTTTACAGAGTCACAATTAGTAGATGGAAAATGCCCAGATTGTGGTAGAGAAGTTCAAAAGGCTAGTGAAGAAGCATATTTCTTAAAACTAAGTAAATATAATGATTGGCTAAAAGAATATATAGAAACACATCCAAACTTTATCGAACCAGAAAGTAGAAAAAACGAAATCATGAATAATTTTATTATTCCAGGTGTTCAAGACTTATGTATTTCAAGAACTACATTTGATTGGGGAATAAAAGTACCATTTGATGATAAACATGTAATTTATGTATGGTTAGATGCTCTTGCAAACTATATTACTTTCCTTAACTATGATTTAGATAATGAATCAGAAGAATTTAATAAATATTGGCCAGCAGATGTTCATATTATAGGTAAAGATATCTTAAGATTCCATACAATTTACTGGCCAGTAATACTAAAAGCCTTAGATTTGCCAATGCCTAAAAAAATATTTGGGCATCCATGGGTACTAGCCGCAGATAGTGATAAAATGAGTAAATCAAAAGGAAACGTTCTTTACGCCGATGAATTAGTAAATTTATTTGGAACAGACGCAATTAGATATTATTTACTTCATGAAATTCCATACGGACACGATGGAAACATTAGTTATGAATTAATAATAGAAAGAATCAACTCAGATTTAGCCAATGTAATGGGTAACTTAGTTAATAGAACAATAACAATGGCACATAAATACTTTGATGGAATAGTTTATAAACCAGAAACAATAGCAGAAGAAGATCAAGAATTAATTCAAATGGCTAAAGATTTAAAAGATAAAGTAGAAAATAAAATGAAAGACTTAAAAATAGCAGAAGCCATAGATGAAGTATTTGAACTATATAGAAGAAGTAATAAATATATAGATGAACAGACACCATGGATACTAGCCAAAGATCCAGAAAAACAAGAAAGATTAAAAACAGTTATATATAACTTACTAGAGGCAATAAGAACTGCAACTGTTTACTTACAAGCATTCTTACCAGAAACAGCCGATAAAATATTTAAACAATTAAATACACAAAATAGGGATATAGACTCAGTAAATAACTTTGATGGTATGGATGATGGTATAAAATTAAACGAACCAGAAGTATTATTCCAAAGAATAGATAAAGATAAAAAATTAGAAGAAATAGAAAATGCCTAATAAAAAGGCATTTTTTTATATAATAATTAAACACTATTATTTTTAACAGATATAATGTATAATTTAATAAAGCAGGTGATAATATGAATATAACAATAAAAGATGATAATATGCGCTTTGGTGTCAGAGTAGGTGCGATCATTTATAATGAAGAAAAAAACAAAATTCTTCTAGAAAATCCAAAAGAAAATAAATATATGTTTCCAGGTGGGAGAATAGAAACCCTAGAAGATAGCAAGACCGCAATACAAAGAGAATTACAAGAAGAATTAGGACAAACAGTAGATTTAACTCTAAAATATACAGTAGAACTATTTTTAAATATTCCAAACAAAAAATATCATGAAATAGGATTTTATTATTTAACAAAAATACAAGAAACAAGCATACCAAATAATTTTCATTCACTAGATGGTGATAGTACATTCAAATGGGTTGAAATCTCAAAACTTAATAATTATGAAATATTAGGTAAACCTATTAAAGATAAAATATTTAACAGTGAAATCAACAATTCAAATTTAGAACACATAATTTACAAAGAATATTAAATAAAGGAGATAATACTGTGGAAAAAATAATAATTAATGAAAATGATTTGAAAGAAGAAGATATAACAGAAATAGTCCAAAGAGTAAAAATATTACTAATAAATTCAGAAAATGAAATATTATTAGGTTATTCACATAATGAATATCAGTTTCCAGGAGGACATGTAGAAGAAAATGAAAAATTTATAGAAACAATAAAAAGGGAAATATTAGAAGAAACAGGAATACAGTTAAATTTCCAAAAAGCAGAACCATTTGCCTGCAATTTAGGATATTATAAAGACTGGCCAGAAAAAGAAAAAAACAGAAAAATAGAAATATATTACTATGAAATAATAACTAATGAAAAGCCAAATTTAGATAATGTAAAATTAACAGAAAACGAAAAACAAGGAAACTTTGAATTAAGATATATATCATTAGATAAAATAGAAGAAGAATTAAAAGATAACGTCAACAAATATGGAGATTCAAAAGGAATAACCAGAGAAATGTTAGAAGTAATAAACATTTATAAAAATAGAAAATAGTAGGAGATATCAAATGTGTAATATAGGTACAAAAAGGTTAGAAACAGAAAGATTAATTTTAAGACAAGGGACAGTTAAAGATGCTAGTGATATTTTTAATAATTATTGTAGTGATCCATTAGTTGTAAAATACGTAAGTTGGGATGCTCACAAAAATATAAAGGACTCTATTAAGTATCTAGAATACATGGAAGATAATTATAAAAAGGATAATTTTTATATTTGGTTTATTGAAGATAAAAAATTAAAACAAGTTATAGGTTCCATTGGAGTAGTAAATGGAAACGACAAATTTAAAGTGTATGAAATCGGATATGCTATAGGATCAAAATGGTGGAGTAAAGGATATATGACAGAATCATTAAAAGAAGTGATTAAATTCTTATTTGAAGAAGTTGGTGCAGAAACAATTCATGCTAAGCATTTATCCGAAAATCCAGCAAGTGGTAAAGTTATGATTAAATGTGGTATGAAATTTGAAGGGACATTAAGAAATAGAAAAATAGACAAAAATACTAATAGACATAGTAATCTTGAAAGTTATTCAATTTTAAGAGAAGAATACCTTTAAAAATTAAAGTAGGAGAAATAAAATGACAAAAATAGAGGAAAAATGGAGAGAGAGTTTAATAGATATTAAGGAAATAGACTTTAAAAATATACAATTTGAAAAAATAATAAGTTATCCTCCAGCAGGTAATGATGTTTTTGAATGTATTGGTAAAAAGGACAATAAAAAAATAAACTTTATTATTAAAAGTGAAAGAGGAAAATTTGCCAATTTTGAAAATGAAATTAAAGTTTTGCCAAAACTTAAAAAGTTATTACCAATTCCAAGCATTATAGAATATGGTAAATTAGATAACTATACTTATATTGTTTTATCTAAAATAGAAGGAGAAAAATTATCGGATATATTTAAAGAAAATGATATTTCCGATATAGAAAGAAATGATTATTTATTTAAATATGGTTGTGAGTTAGCAAATATCCATAATATAAAAATAGAATGGACGATTGCAAGACAAAGACCCATTAATACTTATCCATCTAAAGAAGAATATCAAAATTTAACTGACTGGGAAAATTCAATCATAGATTATTTAAAAGAAACAAAACCCAAACAACTTAATTATGATACCTTTATTCATGGGGATTTTCACTATGGGAATATACTGTGGGAAAATAATAATATTAGTGGAATTCTAGATTGGGAATATTCTGGCATCGGACTAAAAGAACAAGATATCGCATGGTCAGTAATTTTAAGACCAGGGCAACAATTTATGAATACTAAAGAAGATATAACATCATTTTTAAAAGGCTATAGTTCAAATCAAACATATAATAAACAAGTATTAAAATGGTGTTTATTGAATGGTAGTATGCATTTTTATTTAATGAATAAGAATAATGGAGATAAAGAATATTTAAATTATTTGTATAATTTTATTAATAAAATATTGATAATCAAATAAAAAATGTAAAAAATTACCAAAAAACACTTGATTTGACTAAAAAAAAGTAGTAACATCTAACCTAATATATTTGAATTTATTAGTGGGTGTTAGTTATGAATGGAATTTCTTATAATGATTTATTAAATAGTGTTAAAGGCTATATAAATAATTCTAAAGATTTAGAATTAATCCAAAAATCTTTTTCGTATGCTTCAAAACTACACAAGGGACAAAAGCGTCAGAGTGGGGAAGACTACATTAGTCATCCGCTTTCTGTCGCTTTTATTTTATCTGAAATGAAAGCAGATACCGATACAGTATGTGCTGCTTTATTACACGATACAATTGAAGATACTAGTGCAACTAAAGATAAATTAGAAGTACTATTTAATAAAGATATTGCCACCTTAGTTGATGGGGTTACTAAAATTAGTAAAATGAATTTTTCAACAAGAGATGAAATGGTGGCAACGAATACTAGAAAGATAATTACTAGTTTAGACGAAGATGTTAGAATAGTTATTATTAAACTTGCAGATAGACTTCATAATATGCGTACTTTAGGTTTTAAATCAGAATTAAAGCAAAGAGAAAATTCGCTAGAAACAATGGAAATATTTGTTCCCTTAGCCTATTATCTAGGTGCATATCAAATAAAAGGTGAATTAGAGGATTTAAGTTTTAGTTATTTAAAACCAGAATTATATACTGAAATAAATATAACTCTAGAAAAAACCAAAGCACAACTAGAAGAAATTACTTACGAATTACTTCAAGATATAAGTAAAATATTAGTAGATAAAAATATACCATTCGAATTACAATCTAGAGTAAAAAATGTATATGGTATTTATAAAAATATGTCTAGAGGCAAAAAAATATCAGATATACATGATTTACTCGCTATAAAAATTATAGTAGATGAAATAAAAGACTGTTATTTGTCATTAGGTGCAGTTCATTCAAGATATACACCAATAAATAGTAAATTTAAAGATTATATTGCTATGCCAAAAACCAATATGTATAGTTCGCTTCATACAACAGTTTTTGGACCAAACGATAGATTAGTTCAAATGCAAATAAGAACAAGAAATATGAATCTTATAGATACATATGGATTAACTGCGTATTGGGATTTAAATAAAGGTGATGCTGCTACAACGATGCAAGAAGATTTAAAAACAAAATTTCAATTTTTTAAATCATTAACAGAAATAAACGCTTTAACCGCTGATAATCAGGAATTTGTTTCAAAAGTAAAAGAAGAACTATTTGATAGTAATATATATGTGTATACATCAAAAGGTGAAATAATTGAATTGCCTTATGGAAGTACCCCAATAGATTTTGCTTATAAATTACATACTGATATAGGTAATACAATGGTAGGCGCAATAGTAAATGATACACTAGTAGCAGTTGATTATATATTACAAAATAAAGACAGAGTTAAAATATTAACAGATTCACTATCATTTGGACCAAGAGATGAATGGCAAGGGAAAGCCTATACAATGAAGGCCAAACGAATGATAAGAGAGTTTAGTAGATGAAAATGATAACGAGTTTATAGGGAACTCGTATAAAAAAAACTAAAAAAAGGAACAAGGAGGTTAGTTATGAAACGTAATGCAATTAAATCAAAATTAGTTGTAGTTAAAGAAGCAAAAGCACAATATTCAACTGATTTAGATTAATAAAATGCCACATAAAGTGGCAATTTTTGGAGGTAATTATGAAGATAAAAAAGAATATAAAAATATGCTTAAGTATTATTGTGACTGGAAAATGTAATTTAAATTGTGAATATTGTCATTTTTATGCAAATCATGATAGAAAAGAATATAACAGAAACATTGATGATAAACTATTCAAAAGATATGTTGATTATATAAAATATTTACAAACGATAACACCTTATGTAGAAGTGAGATTTTCTGGTGGAGAACCCTTATTTATGGGGGATAAACTATTCGATTTATCTAACTATTTATATAAAGAAACAGGGATAAAACCTTATATTATGACTAACGGAAAATTATTAAATAGCTGTATAATGAAGGAAGCGGAAAATAATAGTATCGATTCTTTTGTTGTATCAATAGAGAATCCGTTTGTCAGTGTAAATGGTTCTGTTGAAACTGAAAAAACATTAAAAAAAATTATAGAACTTAATAATGATAAGGTACCGATTAATTATGGCATGCTAGTGGTAACAAATGACCAATATAAAAATATAGAGAAAATAGCAGATTATTTTTATAACAAAACAGGTCAAATACCACCGTTATGTGAGATGAATTATGTTCCTTATAACAGGCCTACTGACGAAGAATATGCTGCATTATATAACAATATAAAAAAAGTATTAATTAAGTATAATGGAAAAACCAATATATCATTATTTCCATATGTAGTCCCAGAATACTATCCAAATAACCAAGATGGTACAGAGTATTTAACAGAATTACCGATTGATGATAAACACGGCATTATGAATATTTCAAATGAAGAAATGTTGAAAAAAACAGAGAAACAAATGGAACGCTCGTTTTTTAAATACGAATGTATTAATAAAGATTGCGATTGGTACGAAGACTGTCAACATATTAAATGGGTATGGAAAATGGATACAGAACTAATATCATCCCAAGAAAAAATGAAAGATTATTGTAAATTTAAAAAGATAATTTCAAATGCATATTATGATGCTCTAGTGGGAAGTGATATAAATGGCATATAGAATTACACCTAATTTTTTTGCACCAAAAGAATTTGATTTAGATTCTAATAACTCAGATTATAGAAAAAGTCATTCAATTTCGTATAATAGATGCAATTTTAAATGTAAATTTTGTGAATTTCATTTTAGGAATCAAAATTATTATAGAGAATATGACAAAGAAGAATTTGAAGATATGGTAGATATGTTGATGCAAAGGGGAAAGAATTTTAAATTTACTGGTGGCGAATCCACATTAAATCCAAATTTATTAAGAGATTTAGAAATTGTAAAAAAACAAGGAGGCAAAGTATATTTAGATACGAATGGTTCTAATGCCATAATTGTAAAAAAAGCATTAGAAAAAAAATTAGTAGATGTTATTGGTGTTTCAATGAAAGGGATAACACCAGAAGAGGCATTGGAAAAATCAGGTACTAAAAATAAAAATTTATGTTGGAGAAACGTTCTTGAAACAATAAAAATATGTAGTCTTGATAAACACGTAAAAGTTATTGTCACTTTTGTATGTTATAACCAAATTAGTAAAGAGACCTTATTAAATTTTGCTGATATTTTATCTGAATTTCCAAATGTTTATTTAAAATTAAATAATTTAATTGGAAAAATTCATCATTCTGATGAAAAAATGGAACCTGTTTCAATTGAATTTTTACCAAAATTTGCAGAAGAACTAATTGAAAAACAACCAACATGGAAAGATAGGGTTATTTTAGTTTTAGGTAAAGAGGCTATATCGGATTACAAAAGTATAAATTTTCAATAAGTGTACTATTTTGGCTACATTTGTGATATAATTCTATTATTACTTGGAGGTTATAATTATGAACAAAAATATAGTTACAGATGAACAGATTGATTTAGTATTAAGACGTGCAGAAAAAATGATTAGTGAAGAATCAATACGAAAAAGAATAAAAAGTGGGGAAAAAATAACTATAAAATTAGGTGCTGATCCATCAAGACCCGATTTACATCTAGGACATACAGTTGTTTTAAGGGCTCTAAAACACTTGCAAAATCTAGGGGCAGAAATAGTTTTCGTAATTGGAGATTTTACTGCTATGATTGGTGATCCAACAGGTAAAAGCAAAACAAGACCATCCTTAACTTTTGAAGAAACCAAAGAAAATGGAAAAACTTACTTTGAACAAGTAGGAAAAATATTAGATTTAGAGAAAACAAAAGTTGTTTATAATTCTGAATGGTTAAGTAAAATGTCCTTTGAAGATGTTATTAAATTAACATCAAAATATACAGTTGCTAGAATCATGGAACGAGATGATTTTGAAAATAGATATAAGAATAATAGTCCAATTGGAATTCATGAGTTTTTATATCCTCTTATGCAAGGGTATGATTCTGTGGCTTTACACGCTGATATTGAAGTAGGAGGAACAGACCAAACTTTTAATTTGTTAGTAGGAAGAGAACTTCAAAAAGATTATAATCAGGAACCCCAAGATATTATGGTATTTCCTTTGTTAGTAGGTTTAGATGGTAAGGAAAAAATGAGCAAATCTTTGGGAAATTATATTGGAATATCTGATTCAGCCGAAGTGATGTATGAAAAAGCTATGCGTATACCTGATAAGGTGTTGCCAGATTATTTCAGATTGACAACTGATATAGAACCTAGAGAATATGAAAAAATTATAGATACTGATATAATTGAGGCACATAAAATGTATGCCCAAGAAATTATAACAATGTATCATGGCAAGGAATTTATTAAAGACGCTGAGGAAAGATATCAGACTGTTGCTAAAGGAAGTGCACCTATTGATATAGAAACAATTGAAATAGGTCAAGAAAAAATAGAAAATGAGTATGATGTATTAAGTCTTTTGGTAGATATTAATTTACTACCATCTAAATCAGAAGCAAGAAGAATGGTAGAGCAGAATGGAATTAAGTTTAATGGTGACAAAATGAACGATATTAAACATATTTTATCTAAACGAGATTTTGAAAATAATGAATTAATCATTCAAAAAGGAAAGAAAAATTTTATTAAATTGGTACTAAAATAAAAATCTTTAAAAAGTTTACCTATAAAGCCTATATGGCTTTTTTCTTTATTTAATGTATAATATTTTATAAGGACGTGACAATTATGAATAATTATAAATGCGTAATTGCAGACAAACAGTTATTAAATCAACTTTGGAATGAAAAAATAAAAAATCACAACAATTCAGAAATGTGGATAAAATGGAAGAAAATTGCTTTAAGAAACTATAAAACAAGAATTACATATGTTGGTTTACTAGACAATAAGATTATTACTGAAGCAACAGCCATTATTTCAGACAAAGATTTAGATATGCAAAATAAAGAAAACCTAATAGATGAAAAAACAGCCTATCTAACAAGTTTCAGTACTAATAAAGAATATGAAGGTAAAGGTTATTTTTCAAAACTTTATAAGTTTATGGAAAATGATTTACAAAACAAAGGCTTTGAAACTCTAACATTAGGAGTAGAACCTTGTGAAACTAGAAATATTCAAATATATTTTACTTGGGGATATACGAATTATATAAAAACAGCCTATGAAATATACCCGAGTGAAAAAGGAAAAAAAACAGAAAAAATCATTGCAAATTACTATTCAAAAAAATTAAATTAGAAAGTATGGTAGAATATAACTAAAGGATGATTTTATGAAGATGGAAACAGAAATAACAGTATTAATTAAAACTGATTATAATCAATTAAAAAGAGAACTAGAACAAAATAATTTTGAAATAAAAGAAGAATATGAAATAAATGATATCTATTTAATAAATAAAAATATAAATATAGAAAATATGAACAATTTAGATATATTAAAAAAATGTGTTTTAGTTAGGAATGTCGTAGATATTGAGAAAAAACTATTATATAAGTACAAAGAATGTGACATTAATGGTGATATAATAACGCAAGGAAAAGTAGAGTGCCCTGTTACCAACATATCAAAAGCACTTGAATTTATGGAAGCAATAAATTATAAAAAACTATTTAATATCTTTGATAAATGTATAGTTTTTGCTAATGAAAAAACAGAATTAACTGTTCAAATAGTTAATAATAAATATGTATTTATAGAAATAGAATCAAAATGTAAGCATATAAAAAGAAAATATAAATCAATAGAAGAAATAAAAAAAGATATATCTGGATATAATCTTTCAATAGATAAATCTAATTTCTTTGTTAAAAAAGCCGAAATGATATTAAAAGAAACATTGAATAGGAAATAATTTTAAGGAGGAAAGACATGGACAAAATAAGAACTAGATTTGCACCAAGCCCTACTGGCTATATGCATATTGGAAACTTAAGAACCGCACTTTATGCATATTTAATTACAAAACATTCAAATGGAGATTTTATTTTAAGAGTAGAAGATACCGATCAAAAAAGATATGTAGATGATGCCTTAAATATAATTTATCAAACATTAGAGCAAGTAGGCCTAAAATATGATGAGGGTCCTGACAAAGATGGTGGATATGGTCCTTATGTACAATCACAAAGACTAGAATTATACCAAAAGTATGCTAAAGAATTAGTAAATTTAGGCGGAGCCCACTATTGTTTTTGTAAACATGATGAAACAGAAAGCGAATATAATCACGAAGATCCTTGTAAAAAATTAAGTAAAGAAGAAATAGAAGAAAAATTAAATAATGGTGAAAGTTATGTTATAAGACAAACAATAAATAAAGATGGTACAGTGACATTCAATGATGAAATATATGGAAGCATTGAAACCGAAAAAAAACTATTAGATGAAGGAGTACTACTAAAATCTGATGGTTTTCCTACATATAATCTTGCCAATGTTATTGATGATCACTTTATGGATATAACCCATGTAATCAGGGGAAATGAATATTTGTCATCAACACCTAAATATAATCTTATTTACGAATCATTTGGTTGGGATATACCGAAATATATTCATTTACCTGCAGTAATGAAAGATGAGCATAATAAACTAAGCAAAAGAAATGGTGATGCCTCATTTAATGATTTAGTGACAAAAGGTTATCTTCCAGAAGCAATATTAAATTATATTGTTTTATTAGGGTGGTCATCACCTACAGAACAAGAAATTTATAGTCTTGAGGAATTAATAAAAGTATTCTCTATTGACAGAATTAGTAAATCACCATCCATTTTTGATATAGATAAATTAAAATGGATGAATGGTATGTACATTAGAAACATGGAACCTGAAGAATTTTGTACTATTGCAAGTCCATATTATAACGAATTTATAAAAACTAACATAGACATTCTAGAATTAAGCAAAGTATTACAAAACAGAACAGAAGTTCTTGGAGATATTCCAGAAATGATTGATTTTATAGAAGTATTACCTGAGTATAGTACTGAACTTTTTGTTAATAAAAGAATGAAATCTACAAAAGAAAAATCATTAATAAGTTTAAACAAAATTTATGAAATATTAAATCAAACAGATTTTACTAACTTTGATAATTTACATAATACTTTATTAGAAATACCGCAAATACTTGAAATGAAAAATGGAGAAGTTTTATGGCCTCTTAGAACAGCGTTATCAGGTAAAGAAAAAACACCAGGTGGTGGAGTCGAATTAGCATTTTTACTAGGGAAAGAAGAATGTCTAAAAAGAATCAATAAAGCAATAGAAATGTTAAAAGAAGAATTAAATTAATTATTACATTCATATAGTTAATCACAAAAACAGTTAATCTAGACTGTTTTTTTATAAAATAATTTGCATTTTTCCTAAAAAGAGTTTATAATACGTTGTTGTAGTATGTTGTATGATAGGGGGAAATTTAAAATGAATGAAATTTTAGAACAAAGTATTTTAGATGATTTGAACTTAAGACAACTAGCAACAGGAGAAAAACTAGGACCACTTACTGGATATCCAAGTATAGATAAACCATGGTTAAAATATTACAATGAAGATCAAATAAAAACAACAATGCCACAAATGACATGTTATGATTATTTATTTGAATGTAATAAAAAACATTTATCCAATACTGCATTAAGTTATTTTGGAAGAAAAATTACATTTGAAGAGTTATTTTTAAATATAGATTCTGTTGCTCAAGCATTAAAAGCCGCAGGGGTTAAAGAAAATGATATTATTACAATATCTTTGCCAAATATTCCAGAAGCAGCATATTTGTTTTATGCTTGTAGTAAAATAGGTGCAATTGCTAATATGGTAGACCCAAGAACCAGTGATAAAGGTATAGAATCATATATTGAAGAAGTTAATTCCAAATTAGTTATAATAGTAGATGCATATTACTATAAAATAAAAAATTTAACACGTGAAGGAAAAGTTGAACAAATAATACCAGTATCACCAGCAGAGTCACTACCATTAGGGTTAAACTTAGGATATAGAGCCAAAAACTTTTTGGATACTATCAAGGATTCAAGTAAGAAAATAGAATTTGATGAAAAAACAATAAAATGGACTGACTTTATGAGAAATAGATACAATTATAGTAGCCCAATTGAAGCAGACTATATTCAAAATCGCCCATTAGTTATTGAACATACTGGAGGAACTACGGGAAAACCTAAAGGTGTTGTTTTATCAAATGAAAATATTAATTCTGTAGTTCTTCAAAGCGTATTGACAGGAATTGATATGCAAAGACATCATAATTGGCTTGATATTATGCCTACCTTTATTGCCTATGGGGTAGGAATGGGCTTACATTTACCATTAACAATTGGAATGGAAACTATTTTAATACCACAATTTGATGCTAAAAAGTTTGATGAACTTTTAGTAAAACATCAGCCAATACATATGGTAGGAGTACCTTCATATTGGCAGACAATTATTGATAGTAAAAAATTAGCAAACGCTGATTTATCATATATAATAGCACCTACAGTTGGTGGAGATGCTATGAAAATTTCATTAGAAAAAGCAGCAAATGAATTTCTTGAAAACCATAACTGTACATCAAAAATAACTAAAGGATATGGTATGACAGAAGTTTGCGGAGGAGTTGCTGGTACAATTGATGAAAATAATGAAATTGGCAGTGTTGGAATACCATTTGTAAAAACAATAATTTCAGTATTCAATCCAGAAACAGGTGAAGAATGTCATTATAATGAACCTGGAGAAATTTGTATGACTGGACCTAATACCATGTTAGGGTATTATGATAATGAAACAGCAACAAATGATATCTTAAGACAACATGAAGATGGAAGGGTTTGGGTTCATTCAGGTGATATTGGATATATGACTGAAAATGGGAACATTTTCATCATTGATAGACTAAAAAGAATGATTATAAGGTATGATGGATTTAAGGTATTCCCATCAATGATTGAAAATGTTATTTGTTCACACGAAGCAGTGGAAACATGTTCTGTTGTAGGCATTGATGATTTAAACCATGGACAAGGTAGACTACCTAAGGCTCACATCGTTTTAAAACCTGAATATGAAAATGACTATAAAGTCATACTAGAAGAAATTGAAGCATTATGTGTTAGTAATATACAGGAATATGCACTTCCATATGATTATGTTATTAAAACAGAACTTCCACTTACTAGTGTTGGAAAGGTAGATTATCTAGCACTAGAAGCAGAAGACAAAGTTCAAATAGATACACATCAAAAAACATTAAGTAAAAGAAAAAATAACTATAAATAACTGTATATAGTTATTTTTTTTGCAATTAAAATATGCTATAATGAATATATAATCTAGAATGGAGTTTGATAATATGCAAATAGGAATGTCAGTAATTGTTTGCAGTTTTATTTATTTATTGCTTTTAGGCATAATATATATGAAAAAAGATAGGATAAAAACATTTGAAACAGATGTATATGGTTTCTTATTGATATCAAATATTATTGGATTAGCATTAGAATTTTTATGTTGTTTAACAGTAATGAATCAAGAACAAATTCCTGTCATCAATTATATAACTAATAGGCTATATTTAATTTATTTTGTAACATTTATAACTGTTTTTACCATTTATGTTTATTATGTTTCATTTAAAGATAACAAAGCTAAATCAAATAGATTTTTAGAAAAAGGTAGTAGGGCAAGGGTTGGTGCTACAATAGCATATATAATTGGTATTATGGCAGTTACATTACTCCCTTTATATTACTATTATGATACAAATGCTGTATACTCTTATGGACCTGCTACAGAGGCTTTATATCTGATATGTTTTATTTATCTTATTGTTGATTTGTATTGTTTAATAAGAAATTATAAAAATATAAAATCCAAGAAAAATATTCCCCTGTTTGTATTATTTATTTGTCTAGTTATTGCATTTACTATAAGAACAATAAATCCTGGAATAATTTTAATCACTTCATCTTTTGCACTAGTAACAGCAATTATGTATTTTACGATTGAGAATCCTGATACTAAAATGATAAGTGAACTTTATAAAAATAGGAAACTTATTGAAAAATCAAACGAAGATACTTCAAAATTTATATTTAGAATGACACAAGATATTAAAAAACCAGTAAAAGATATTATCTCAATAAGTCATAGTATGACAAGCATGGATGATAGAGAGGCTTTATTATCTGCAGGTAAATATATAAATAACTATGCTAATCAAATAGATTATTTAATGAATAAAGCATTAAATATATCTAATATGGACACACAAAAAATAAAAGTATTTGATACAAGATATAATGTTGAAAATCTATTTAAAGAAATTACCTTTAGAGCCAAAGAAGACATAAAAGAAAATATTAAATTTGATTTTAATATTAGTAGTAATATTCCTACATATCTATATGGAGATACGATAAAATTAAAACAAGTGATTTCATCAGTAATTAATATTGCTAATGACTTTACTACAGAAGGATTTATTTCATTAGATGTAAGTTCAATTATTAGATATAATATGTGTAGATTAATTATAACTATTGAGGATTCAGGAAAAGGAATTGGAATAGATAGAATTAACCAAATCTTAAGTTTCAATAGTGATGACTTAAAAAATATAGATACTGATAATAAAGACGATAGAAAATTAGATATTTTATCAGTAAAAAAACTAATCAATATGTTAGGTGGTTCATTAATGATTAAGAGC
>JAAWSW010000013.1 GCA_022801735.1 Bacilli bacterium
TAATGATGAATTATTAAATAAGTATTTGTATCTTGATAATATTAAGATTACTACTTATAAGAATATTAAATAAATTTTTCGACAAATCCTTTATTTTGCTTATGGTATATTTGAATTATGGAAAAATATGTTATTTTAGCATTCTATTGTTGACAGTGCTAACATATAATGCTATAATGAAGTAGCATTCCCAAAATATGAGTGCTAAATGAGGTGATGCTTTTGTTAACTGAAAGACAGGAACAATTATTAAAGTTAATTGTTGAAGATTATATTAAGACTGTTAAGCCTGTTAGTTCTAATGCTTTATGTGATATTATGAAGTGTTCGAGTGCAACTGTTAGAAATGAAATGGCTGCTTTAGAAGATTTTGGATTACTTCAAAAGACACATACTTCATCTGGAAGAGTACCTAGTGATAAAGGGTATCGTTATTATGTGGATAATATTATGGAGGCTAAGGAACTTACTGGAGAAGATGTTTTAAAATTACAAACTATTTTTAAGAATAATTCACTAGTACTTAGTGATGCAATTGTTCGTAGTATGGAAATTGTTTCAGAACTTACTAATTATACGGCAGTTGTTTTAGGAAGTGCTTCTGCTAATAATCGTGTAGTAAGAATCGAGGCTATTCCAACTAGTCCAAATAATATGACAGCAATCGTAATTACTGATAAGGGTCATGTTGAAAATAGAAATGTGGTTTTAGAAGAGAATGTTTCACAATCAGAGGTTAAACAAGCCGTGGATATAATTAATAGGTTAATTGTTGGGACTCCACTTTCAGAAGTTTCTAAAGCGTTAGAGTTTGAGGTTAAACCTATAATTGGAAAATATGTTAAGCAGCATGAAGCGTTATATAATGCATTTTATAATGCCTTTAGTGATTTTACTGGAAGACCTGATATTAAGGTGTCTGGTCAGGCTAAATTATTAGGTGAACCAGAATTTAATGACGTTGCTAAAATTAGATCTATTTTAAATAAGTTTGAGGATAGTGATTTAATTAGACAGGTTCGCTGTAATGATGAAGGTATTAATGTTTATATTGGTAGTGAAAATATGCTTGATGAGGATGTTTCTATTATTAAAACTCATTATGTAAATAATGGAGTTGAAGGAACGATTGCTTTAATTGGTCCAAAACGTATGGAATATGGACGTGCGGAAGCGTTACTGAATTACATCAAAGATAATATTGGGAGGAGAGTAGATTAGAATTATGGAAGAAAATAAAGAAGAAGTTTTAGAGGAAACTCCTTTAGAACAAGAAGATAAAAAATGTGAAAAAAAACATAAAAAGAAAAAAGATTGTAAATGTGAAGAAAATGTTCAGAAAATAAAAGATTTAGAAGAGGCGCTTTTAAGAAAAGATGCTGATATGATAAATTATCGTAAACGTAAGGACGATGAAGTGGTTAGAATGCTTAAGTATTCTAATGAAGATATAGCAAAAGACTTACTTCCAATTGTTGATAATTTTGAAAGAGCAATTAGTTTAGATGATGATAATCTTGATGATGAATTATCTAAATTCTTAGAAGGGTTTAAAATGATCTATTGTCATTTAACTGATGTTTTAAATAAATTTGAGGTTAAAGCAATTGATGGTAACAAGAAACCTTTTAATCCTAATTTCCATCAGGCTGTGCTTACTGAAAAAGTAGAAGGTATGGAACCTGGTATGGTAATAGAGATTTTACAAAAAGGATATTTACTTAAAGATAAAGTTATAAGAGTCGCTATGGTAAAGGTTAGCGAATAAGGAAAGGATTTGATTATATATGAGTAAAATAATTGGTATTGACTTAGGTACAACTAATAGTTGTGTATGTGTATATGAAGGTGGCGAGGCTAAGGTTATTGCAAATGCTGAAGGTAATAGAACAACTCCATCAGTAGTAGCATTTAAAAATGATGAAATTATCGTTGGTACTGCTGCTAAAAATCAAATGGTAACTAATCCAAATACAGTTGCTTCTGTTAAAAGATTAATGGGTACTAAGGATAAGGTAGATGTTAATGGTAAAAAATATACTCCAGAAGAAATTAGTGCTATGATTTTAGGGGATTTAAAGAAAACTGCTGAAAGTTATTTAGGTGAAACTGTTAGTAGAGCAGTTATTACTGTTCCTGCTTACTTTAATGATGCTGAAAGACAAGCGACTAAAAATGCTGGTAAAATTGCTGGTTTAGAAGTTGAAAGAATTATTAATGAACCAACTGCTGCTGCTTTAGCATATGGTCTTGATAAACAGGATAAAACTGAACAAATTTTAGTTTATGACTTAGGTGGAGGAACTTTTGACGTTTCTATCCTTGAAATTGGTGATGGTGTATTTGAAGTTAAATCTACTAGTGGTAATAACCGTTTAGGTGGAGATGACTTTGACCAAAAAATTATTGATTATTTAGCAGATGAATTTAAGAAGGAAAATGGTATTGATTTAACTAGTGATAAAATGGCTATGCAAAGACTTAAAGATGCTGCAGAAAAGGCTAAGAAAGATTTAAGTGGTGTTACTACTACTAATATTTCATTACCTTTCTTATCACAAGGTGAGAATGGACCACTTCATTTAGAGTTATCTTTAACTAGAGCTAAATTTGAAGAATTAACTGATGATTTATTAACTTCAACTTTAGAACCAATCAGAAAATCTTTAAAGGATGCAGGTCTTACTAAGAATGATATTGATAAAGTATTATTAGTTGGTGGTTCTACTCGTATGCCAAAAGTTGCAGAACTTATTAAGAATGAACTTGGTATGGAACCTAGTAAAAATGTTAACCCTGATGAAGTAGTTGCTATGGGTGCTGCTATTCAAGGTGGAGTATTAGTTGGTGATGTTAATGATATCGTATTATTAGACGTAACTCCACTTTCACTTGGTATTGAAACTTTAGGTGGTGTTTGTACTGTTCTTATTCCAAGAAATACAACTATTCCAACAAGTAAATCACAAGTGTTCTCAACTGCTGCTGATAACCAACCTGCTGTTGATATTCACATTTTACAAGGTGAAAGAAAAATGGCTGCAGATAATAAAACTTTAGGTAACTTCCAATTAACTAATATTCCTGCAGCTCCAAGAGGAGTACCTCAAATTGAAGTTACTTTTGATATCGATGCTAATGGTATTGTTAATGTAAAGGCTAAAGATAAAGGTACTGGTAAAGAACAATCTATAACTATTACTTCTGGTGGTGCATTATCAGATGATGAAATCGATGAAATGATTAAAGATGCTGAGGCTAATAAAGAAGCAGATGAAAAACGTAAAGCTGAGGCTGATACTAGAAATGAAGCAGAACAAACTATCTTTATGACTGAAAAATCTATTAAAGAGTTAGGTGATAAAGTAGATAGTAAGGATAAGAAAAAAGCAGAAAAAGAAATTGAAGAACTTAAAAAGGCTTTAGAAAAAGATGATATAGATGATATCAAAAAGAAAACAGAAACTTTAAATGAAACTGCTATGGCTTTAGGTGCTAAAGTTTATGAAGAAATGGCTAAACAAGCACAGGCAGAAGAACAAAATGGTGAAAAAACTGAAGATAAAAAAGATGACAATGTAAAAGATGCTGAATATGAAGAAAAATAAGTTCTAGGTGACTAGAACTTTCTTTCTAGAAAGGAAATAATAATGCAAGAAAAAACTAGAGAAGAAGTAAGTGAGGAGTATAAGTGGGATTTAAGTACAGTTTATAAAAGTGATGAAGAATTGCTTTTGGATTATAATGATATTAAATCAAGAATAGAGTTATTTAAGGATACTGAAAAGACATTTTTAGAAAGTTCTGATAGTTTATATAATACTTTGGTAGAGTATTATGATATAGAAATGCTTTTAGACAAAATGTGGACATTTACTAGTCATAGATATGATACTGATATAACTAATAATGCTAATCAGTCAATTAATGAAAAGATAATTAATTTGTTTGAAAATTTTTCTATTAATAGTAGTTTTATGATTCCAACTTTACTTGATTTTGGTTTTGATAAAATTAAAATGTTTTATGATAGTAAACCTGAACTTGAAAAAGACTATGGTTTTGTACTTGAGGATATATTTAGAAATAAACCTCATACTTTATCTATTGAAGAGGAAAAACTTATTTCTTCTTTGAGTAAAGCATTTTCTGATACCAGCAAGATTTCTTCGATGCTTAATGATTCAGATATTGATTTTGGATTTATTAAAGATGAAAATGGGGAAACTGTTAAGTTAAATGATACTAATTATTCTAGGTTTTTATTAAGTAAAGATAGACGTGTTAGAAAAGATGCTTTTGAAACTCTTTATAGATCATATAAACAATTTAATAATACTTTTGCTTTAGCGCTTTCGGCGTATGTTAATAAAAATGAAGCAATTAGTAAAGTTAGAAAGTTTAATAGTTCGTTAGAGGCTTCTTTATTTGATGACAATGTAAGTATTCAGGTATATATTAATTTAATAGATACTGTTAGTAAGAATTTAGATGTTTTATATGCATATTATAATTTGAAGAAAGAAGTTTTAGGCTTAGATGAAATGCATATGTATGATACATATTTAGAAATTTCTGATAGTGATAGTAAAAAGTATACTTTTGATGAGGCTAAAGATTTAGTTATGTCTTCTCTTAGTGTTCTTGGTAATGATTATATTAATAATTTATCTAGGGCTTTTTCTGAAAGGTGGATAGATATTTATCCTAATAAAGGTAAGAGGGGCGGAGCCTATTCAGGTGGTTCTTATTTGACTAATCCTTTTTTACTTTTAAATTTTGAGGGTAAATATCATGATGTTTCTACTTTGGCACATGAACTTGGTCATTCTATGCATACATATTATTCATGTAAGAATAACCCTTACCAATATAGTGAATATCAGATTTTTGTTGCTGAAGTGGCTTCACAAGTAAATGAATTATTATTTAATAATTATATGCTTTCTAAGGTAGAGACTAAGGAAGAAAAAATAAATATTTTAAATCAAATTTTGGAATTATTTAAGGCGTCTATTTTTAGACAAACTATGTTTGCTGAATTTGAAAAAGAAATTGCTGATAAGAATCAAAATGGTGAAATTTTAACTGCGAATGTGTTAAATGATACTTATTATAATTTGGTTTGTAAGTATTTTGGTAATGATGTATTTGTTGATGATGAAATTAAATATGAATGGTCTAGAATACCTCATTTCTATTATAATTTCTATGTTTATAAATATAGTACTGGTCTTGCAGCAGCATCTTATATTGCTAAAGGTATTTTAGAGGGAAAAGAAGGTGCAATAGATAATTATTTAGAATTTTTAAAAACTGGTGGTAGTGATTATCCACTAGAAGAATTAAAAATTGCTGGTGTTGATTTAACTAATCCTGAGGTTATTCAAGGTGCGATGGATATGTTTAAATCATATTTAGATGAGTTAAAAGAATTAATTAAGTAGGTGATTTGATGGATAAAAGAGATTATTATGAGGTTTTAGGCGTTTCTAAGGATGCAACTCAAGCGGAAATTAAAAGTGCGTTTAGAAAACTTGCTAAAAAATATCATCCAGATGTTTCTAAGGAAGAAAATGCAGAAGAGAAATTTAAAGAAGCCCAAGAAGCATATGCTGTATTATCTGATGAAAGTAAAAGAAAACAATATGATCAATTTGGACATAGTGCGTTTGATAATAATGGTGCTGGCGGGTATGATTTTAGCGGCTTTGATTTTTCTGATATATTTAGAGAAGCATTTGGCGGTAGTTTTGGTGGCGGTTTTAGTGGTTTTGATTTTGGTGATTTTGGTGGGTCTAGTAGTAGACCTACTAAAGGACCAGATAAAATTGTTAGAATGGACTTAGAGTTTGATGAGGCTGTCTTTGGAACTAATAAAGAAATTACTTTAACTTTAAATGATACTTGCGATGAGTGTGATGGCGAAGGTGGTTTTGATGTTAGTACTTGCGACAAGTGTCATGGTTCAGGTACTGTTACTGCTCAGCAACAAACTATTTTTGGAGCCTTTATGACTAAAACTACTTGTGATAAATGTGGTGGTAGTGGTAAAAGTTATACAAGAGAGTGTACTAAATGTCATGGTAATGGTACTGTTAGGGCTAAAAAGGATATTGATGTTAAGGTTCCTGCTGGTGTAGATACTGGTGTTCAACTTAGAATTAAAGGAAAAGGTGAGGCTGGTAAAAATGGCGGACCTAATGGAGATATTTATTTAGAGTTTTATGTTAAGAAACATCCTATATTTGAAAGGGCAGGGAATGATATTTATTTAGAACTTCCTATTACTATGGCTGAAGCGGCTTTAGGTTGTAAGAAAAAAGTACCAACTTTATATGGTAATATTACTTTAACTATTCCTGCTGGAAGTGAAAGTAATGATAAGCATCGTGTGAAAGGAAAAGGTGTGGAAAATATTAACTCTTACGGTAAGGGTGATATGTATATTATTTTAAAAGTAAAAACACCTCAAAAATTATCTAGAGATCAGAAGAAATTGTTTGAACAATTATCTAAGAGTGGTTTAGATGATGATAAAGAATTTAAAAAAATAGAAAAATATTTATAGAAGATTGATTAAATCTTCTTTTTTTCTTGACAAAGTAGGGGGGCTAATGGAGCTTATACCCAAAATATAGAAAAATATCTAAATAGTTGAAAAATAGTTGAGATAAAAGTCTTATAAAATAAGAAAGATAGTAATATGTTCAAGAAATATCAACTATAAATAATGGAAAAATAGTTGTTTTTGCAAGTGCAAAAATGGTTGTTGGTGCACCTATATGCAGTAGAACTCCTTATATTATAAGACATTTATTGTTTCGTGGTGCATTCCTATATCCTGTTGTAATTAAAATTTAACTATTTTACAAAATTATTTACAATAAATTAAGAACCTAAATCGATTCAATTTTGGAGGTTATAAATAGGGTTTAAAAAAATTACTATAAAATTAGTAATGAGTCACCAAATAAAATTAATAATGGAAATAGTGAAAAAGATAATTTTTAAATAAATTTGCAACAAAAAAAGAGAAACAATAGCGAAAAACAATATTCCTTTCATCTTTTTTTACATATATAATTCTTTAAAATATATTCTTTATTTTCTAATGCTACATCAACATTTTCAAACATATTTTTTGCTTCATTCAAATAATTTGATTTATCAATTTCTGGCCAAAAATGACTTAAAATTAATTTTTTAGCATTACTTTTTTTTGCGATTGTTGCGGCTTCTTCGGCACTTAAATGATTTATATTGCCATTTTTTTGATGTTTTAAAAAACTTGATTCACATATTAATATATTAGCATTCTGAAAAAATGATGATATATTTTCGGTATATCCTGTATCTGCTGAATAGGATATTTTTACGTTTTCTTTAATTATATTCATAGCAAAAGTTTTTATATTGTGTTGTGTTTTGTAAAAAGAAATATTTATGTCATTAATATTTAATCTTGTTTTTTCAGAATATACATAAAAATTTATATAGTGTTCTGTACCATAATTTATCAAATAATGATAATCTTCTAAATCTTTACTATTTGGAATATAAACTTTAATTTTACTATTTAAAAGACCTAAATTATGGTAGACATAACTAGCATATGCAATGGCACTTAAATCAGCATAGTGATCTTTATGTAAATGACTTATTATAATAGTTAAATTTTCTAAATCATTTGGGAAGCTCATTAATCTAGTTATACCATTACCACAATCTAATAAAATTTTTTGTTTATTATCGGTATCATAAATTAAATATCCCACACAATTATTGTCTGCTTTTGGGTATGGTGAAACACTACCCAATATTTTTAAAATCATTTATTATTTTCTCCTTTTTTAATCATTTTTTCTTCTACTATAGGATCTACATACTTTGAAATACTTTTATTTAAATAGAATATCTCCTTAACAACACTTGATGATACAGTTTGTAATTTTTCCTCAGCAAATAAGCATATGGTATTTACTTGATCATCACTAATATCCTTGTTTATCTCTGCAAGTTGTTTTTCGTATTCAAAATCTTTTATGCTTCTAAGTCCTCTAATTATTGCTTTGCATTTGTATTCTAATGCTAAATCAGTTGCAGTATTATTGCTAGCTATTATTTTAATTTTAGTGTTATTATAATATAGCTTATTTAATATTTCTAATCGTTCTTCCAATGTAAAAAATGAAATTTTTTTTATTGGATTTTGTAAAACAGCAATAATCACTTCATCAAAAAGCAGCGTTGCTTGGTCAACAATGTTCATATGTCCCTTTGTTATAGGATCAAAACTACCTGGGTATAATACTCTCATCATAAATTTTTTTCACTTCTTTTCTAGTTTGTTTAATATCATAATTTTCTATAATGTAATCGAAATCATTTCTAGTAAAATCTAATGTTGCTTGTTCTCTTTCTCTAAAGGCATTTTCATCTATTTCATCTCTTCTGGTTGCTCTTTTCATTCTCGTGTTAAAATCCGCCTGTACTAAAATATTTATATTTGAAATGTTAAAATATTTTGTTTTTGGAATAAGTATCCAATCGAGAATTATTATTTTATTTTTGTTTTTTGCTATAAAATTATCGATTAAGTCCTCCATAGATGCCCAAGTAATATCTGATAATTGCTTCATATTCTGATGGTTATTGAAAATTAAATCACCTAATTCTTTTCTATTTATCTTATCGTTTTCTATTTTTAAATGAAATTTTGTAGAAATGATTTTTTTTATTTCAGGCAGATCCAATACTTCATGACCAACTGTATCAATATTTAAATGAACAATATTTTTTTCTAATGAGCACAAGTATTCAGAAATAGAACTTTTTCCACTTCCTGATGCACCTGTTATTGTAATTAACATATTATCTCTCCTCTGATTGCATTATACGCCACAAAGTGATATAATTGAAATACAAATATTTAATATCTGATATAAGGAGCGATTATACCGTGGAAAATATAAATTATGAGTTATATAAAGTTTTTTACTACGTTGCTAAAACTAAAAATATTACTAAAGCATCTGAAATATTGCTTATTTCACAACCAGCAATAACACAAACGATAAAAAAATTAGAAAGCGAACTAGATGCAACTTTATTTTATAGAAGATCAAGAGGTATGGAATTAACTAATTTAGGAGAAGAATTATTTCAAAACATAAAAAATAGTATAGAGTGTTTAAGCAATTGTAAAAGATTGTTAGTTGAATTTGATTCTAAAGAAGTTAAAACGATTAGAATTGGTGGAGGTACTACCTTATTAAAGCATAATGCCTTAATAGGATTTAAAGTTTTTAAAGAAAAATATCCAAATATAAAAATAGAAATAATTAGAGGGATTACTTCAGAACTTTTAAATAAATTACGTGATAATATATTAGATTTAGTATTATTCAATATGCCTGTACAAATGGATGAAAATTTAGATTATACGATTATTGAAACTACACAGGATATATTTGTTGCTAATTCAAATTTCTATAAAGATTTAAAAGGAAAAAAAATTAGTATTAAAGAATTAATCAATCTTCCGTTAGTTTTACAATCTGATATGTCATCTTCAAGAAAATTTTTAAATTCTATATGTAAAAAAAATAAAATATTATTAAATAATAGTTACGAATTAGAAAGTTATGACTTAGTTTTGGCATTTGTTAAAGCAGGGTTAGGAATTGGATTCATAAATAAAAATCATATTTTGAAAGAAATAGAGACTGGAGAACTATTTGAATTAAATATAGGATATCAAATACCAACAAGACAAATAGGAATAGCTTTTAATAAAAAGAACGCCAATAGCAAATATATTATAGAATTTATAAATGCTATTAATGTGAATAACAAAGAATAATAGTTGGAGGTGTACATTTATGCAAGAATATATTAGTTTTCCAAAAAACGAATATGATGATTATATAAAAAGATTGAATAGTAATAAAACAATATATACAACTAGAGTTTCGAATGAAGTTGATAAGTATAAAATCAATGTGATATATAAGTCAGATTTTGGAAATTTAAAAGTTGTCTTTTTGAAACATTATTCAAAATTACGAAATCATCCCTTTTATAATGAACTAACCAAAGATCAACTTTGCGAAATTAATAAATACATTGAAGAAAATGGCTATGATGTCATAGGCTTAATTAAAGTTTAAAAAAAAGTTTTTTTTTAAGAATATAAAAAATAATTTTAAACTTTATCATTTGGTTAGAACAATCTTTTATTATTTTAGTTATATTTGGGTATAAGCTCCATTCTAGGGGGGTATACTATATACATTATTTATTGGAAAGTTTATAAACTGTGTTCTGATGGTTTATTTTCCAATGTTACATAAAATTGACACTGTGAACGGTGAAATGTTATAATTTATTTAGTTGTTAGGGGGAAATGACATGAAGGAAACAAGGACTTTTTATACACAATTTACTAGGTTATCTAAAATGGATATTACTGCTGCATTTATGAGTTTAACTGATGAAGAATGTGGATTTATTTTAAAAGCCCATAATGGTAATTTAGATGGTAATAGAGTTACTTTGAATGAGGTAGAGCAGAAAAAATATTATGATATTGTATATAAAATTTATGAGATTATTCGTATGTCTAAAATGCCTAAGAGTAAAAAAGTGAAAAAGAGTAAAACTTTAGTTAATAGATTCCCTGATTATACTTTAGATGAACTAAAAGATGCTGTTTCTAGATTAAATACTGATTATCAATTGATTTTAAGAAAAGTTTATGGAAATGATTTAGATGGTATTTATGATAAAAGTAAATTAAATGATATTGAACTATCAAAAATTAATAATATTTACACGGCTTTAAAAAAGAAACTTCAAACTCCTTTAAAGGTGCAGAACGTTACTGTGGAAAAAGGTAGAAAAGATTTTTATGGGCATTTTGATGGATATAGAGAGTTTGATATAGATTGTGCCTTTAGTGAACTGGGCGCAGAACAAAAAAAAATTATACAAAAAGCGTATGGTATAAGTTTAAATCATTCATTTTGTAGCGATAATTTAAGTAAAAAAGAAAAAAGAGTTTTATCTTCTGCTTTTTCTATTATGCATGTTAAATTACAAAAATATCCTAAACGTGTTAAAAAAACACCTGTAAATAAGACTGTTACTTCTTTAAGTACAGAGTCAGTAAAAATTAAAAAGAAAGCTAGAGGCCCTCAACCTAAAACTTTAACAGATTTATATAAAAATTATACTTTTGATCAGATTAGAGAGGTAATCGAATCATTAAAACCAGAAAGTCAAGAATTAATTAAAAGAGCCTATGGTGAGAGTTTAAGTGAACCAAAGGATATATCAGATTTATCTACTAGTGAAAAGAAAAAATTAGATGGTTTAGTTTATGTTTTAATAAAAAAACATTTGAAGAAAACATCACTTGTTAGCACGAGCAATATGGGTGAGGGGGATAAAAAAATATCTAAAGATTCTCAAGTACAACCTAAAAAGATATCTAGAAAAAAGGAGGCAAGAGTTAGTACTAATATTGCTAATGATTTTTTAGATAAAATAAGTTATAAGAGATTATCTTTAAGTGAAGAAATTCATTTAATTAAATGTTCTAAACTTTCTTTCTATGATGATGCTACTAGTGAGGAAAGGGAAAAATATATTAAGTATTTTTGTGAGGAAAACCCATGGTTTGCTGAAAAACTTTCTTTAGCAACTACTGATGAAGAAAGACAAGAAGTAATTTTAGAGGGAATAGAAAAATCTTTTGAAATTAGAGATAAATTTATTGAAAATTATATTTTGTTAGCAGCAAGTTATGCAAGGAAAGTAAATACGACTGTGATCCCAACTGTAGATTTAATTCAAGAAGGAATTTTTGGGATTATTAGGGCTTTGGAAAAATTTGATGTGGATAGAAATTTTAAATTTTCTACTTATGCAACACATTGGATTCAAGTAACTATGTCACGTTATGTTGCAAATAATGATAGATTAATTAGAGTACCAGTTCATCAATATGATTTTGTTCGAAAGGTCTTAAAAAAAGAAAGTGATTTAACATGTCAGTTAGGGAGAAAACCAGAAATTAATGAAATTGCGGATGCCTTAGATGTTTCTGTGAAGAAAGTTGAACAGGCTAAAATAGATAGTTATGCTATAACAAGTTTGAATCAATATGTTGGAGAAGGCGAAGATGAACTAGGTGATTTTATTGCTGATGCTAATTCTGAGTATGAGGAAACAGTAATTGATGATATATGTTCTGAGGAGTTTAGAAATATTTTATTGAATTCTGATTTATCTGAAAGAGAAATTGAAATACTTTATATGCGTTATGGTTTTTATGACGGGAAAAGGTATACATTAGAACAAGTTGGTAGTGTATTTGGTCTTACTAGAGAACGTATTCGCCAAATAGAGGCAAAGGCTTTAATGAAATTAAGGACTAATATTGATATGATTACTTTTTCTGATTTTTATTTAGATAAAAGCGGGGATAAAGTGTATAAGAAGAGTGTTAATTAAAAAAACATTCTTTTTTTTTGCTTTATGTGTTATTTTAAGTTATAATGAAAATATAATAGGAGGAATTGTATGACACAAAAGAAGAAAAACAATATAATAATAGGAAGTTTGTGTGCAGTAGTACTATTAATGGCAGTAGGATATGCAGCCTTTAGTAGTATACTAAACATAAAAGGAACTACAAATATTAGCAGTAATTGGAAAGTACTTATTACAAATGTAGAAAGTAAAAACATAGTAGGGGCAGCCAGTAATGCAGAAGAACCATCATGGGAAGATTTAACTGCAACATTTAAAACTAACTTAGTTAGTCCAGGAGATTCTATTGAATATGATATAACAGTAGAAAATAGAGGAAACTTAAATGCTGTATTAGAAAAGATAACAGTATCAGATTCAAATAACCCAGCAATTAAATTTACAACAAGTGGACTTACAGAAGGAGACCCATTAACAGCAAACGGAGGAACAGCAAAATTAACAGTAAAAGTAGAATATGATAATGCAGTAACAAGTCAACCAAATAATTTAAAATCAGACCTTACAGTAACACTTGATTATGTACAAGAAGGAACAAGTACAGTAGTTCCAGGCGGAGATACATTTACAGGTACAGTATATAGATATACAGCAGATAAATTAAACATAGGTGATAGTATAGAAGGAATAGAGATAACAACTGATCCAAGCATATTAGGAAAGAATCATTATTTAAAACATGATGTAGTAGATAATAAAATAACTGTTTCATATGTATGTTTTGTAACAGGCAGCGAACATTGTATGCAAGGAGGAAAAGAATATTATGAAACAAATAAAGCATTATTACAGAGTCAAGAAGCATGGTTTACAAGTAATGGAGGCAGATGTTATGATTCCGGTTCGTTATGTTATGGTGGTGGGTTTTCCAGTGTTAATACTGAATCCCTTGGCAATGTGAAAATTTTTGATGATTCTACTGCTAACTGCTACGTCTCTAGTTCTGGTAGTTCATCTTGCTCTAAGTCTATTTCCTGAGCAGTATCTAGAAATTTAGAATCTAATGATTAAAAAAATTGCATAAAAAGTGCAATTTTTTTTTTTGTAAGCAGGAATTTGATAGGTGAGTGCAGTATATTACATATAAGGGGCAAAAAAGAATGGAGGTGAAGAATGAACTATTATAATGAGATAAAAGATACGTTAGTAAAAAACGAAGTATATAAAAAAGCGAAGGACTATGCTAAGAACAAAAGTGATTTGAATAGTTATTATGAAGTTGGAAGATTATTGGTTGAGGCTCAGGGAGGGGAGTCTAGGGCTAAATACGGAAATGAGATAATTAAAGAATACTCTGACAAATTAACTAAGGAATTGGGAAAAGGTTATAGCGAAAGAAATTTACGTAATATGAGAACTTTTTATTTGCGATTTAAAAAATGGCACGCATTGCGTACCGAATTAACATGGACACACTATAGGTGCTTATTATCAATAAAAGATGATAGAAAATTGGCATATTATATTAGTATCGCGGTTAGTCAAAATATTTCATATCGTGAACTTCAACAACGAATAAAATCAAAAGAATATGAAAGAGTTGGATACAAGGAAGAATTAAATGAACCTAAAGTAAACACTTTAATTAAAGAACCAGTATTAATTAAAACTAAGAATATCCCTAATAAGATAACAGAGTATGCTCTTCATAATTTGATATTAGAAGATATGGACAACTTTTTAAAACAATTAGGTGTTGGATTTGCCTATATAGGTCATGAAGTAAAAATAAATATAGGTAAGGATAAACATTCTATAGATTTTCTTTTATTTAATTATAAATATAATTGTTTTGTTGTAGTAGAAATTAAGGTAACTGATTTTAAAGCAGAACATATTGGTCAAATAAAGAAGTATATAATTTATGTAGATGAGAATATAAAAGAACAATTTAACGATAAAACAGTTGGAATAATTATGTGTAAGGATGTTAATGGTTATGTTTTAAAATATTGTAGTGATAAAAGAATATTTACTACTACTTATGAAATTTGTAACTAGTATTATAAAATATTTTTCTGTAAAATATATTGCAGGGATTTAATATATATATTATAATATTATTAATGAGAAAGGATGAAAAACATGGATGATATTTTATTAGAAGTTGAAAGTAAAATGGAAGATGCTATTGAAAGCATGAAAAGAAGATTTACTAATGTAAGAGCGGGAAGAGCAAATCCAGCAATTTTAGATGGGGTTATGGTATCTTATTATGGTACTGATACACCTTTAAAACAATTAGCAACTATTTCTGTTCCTGAGGCTAGACAGTTAATGATTAAGCCTTTTGATAAGGGTGCAATGGCTGCAATTGAAAAAGGAATTTTTGAGGCTAATATTGGTCTTACACCAAATAATAATGGTGAGAGTATTATATTAAATATTCCAGCACTTACTGAGGAAACTAGAAGAGATTATGTAAAACAAGTTAAGCAAATTGCGGAAGAAGGTAAAGTTGCTTTACGTAATGTTAGACAAGATGCAAATAATGATATTAAAAAAATGGAAGAATTAACTGAAGATGATAAAAAAGGTTTATCTGCTGATGTTCAAGATTTAATTGATAAATATAACAAAAAAGTAGACGAGTTATTAAAAGAAAAAGAAGCAGAATTACTTCAAGTGTAAAGGGCGTGATATAAATGTTAAGAAAAAAAACGCCTGCTGAATTAAATGTTAGAAAAATTAATGATGTAGCAGATAAGGCTTCAAGAGTTTTAAATGTAACTTATTTTTTACTACTTGCTTTGGGTGTTTATTTAATTTTATTATTATTTAAAGAAACTAATATTTTAAACTTTTTATGGACTGTTGTTAGAATAGTGGCGCCTTTATTTATTGGGGTGTTAATTGCTTGGTTATTTGATCCATTTATTAAGTGGATGCAGACAAAGGGGATTAAAAGAACTTTTGGAGCAATTATTACTTATTTAATTTTATTCTTTATTGTATTTTTAATAGGGGCAGCACTTATACCTTTACTTGCTGATCAAATTAGTGAGTTTGCCAAAATTGCTCCTTCAGTTTTTGAGTCAATTAAGGATTGGTGTTTAGGATTATTTGAGTATTTGAATAATATTCAAAATATTGATACTGAGGCATTAAAGGATGAATTTTTCTCAAGATTTAATGATATTGCTGCTGGTGTGACTAAAGAGTTACCAAGTGCTTTATTTAATATTATTTCAGGATTATTTTCAGGAATTGGAACTTTAGTATTAGGACTTATTATTGGATTCTTCTTACTTGTTAGTTTTGATTCAAAATCTTCTTTAATTAATTTTATTCCAAGGAAACTTAGGGAAACAAGTATGGATTTAATTAATGATGTTAATAATTCACTTAGAAAATATGTTCAAGGTGCATTAATCGATTGTTCAGCTATATTTATTTTAACTTCAATTGGTTTATGGCTTATTGGACTTAAAGCGCCTGCATTATTTGGGTTCTTCTGTGGCCTTACTAATATTATTCCATATGCTGGACCATATATTGGAGGGGCGCCTGCTGTAATTGTTGGATTTACTCAAAGTCCGACTATTGGAATTTTAACTTTAGTTGTAATCGCATTAATTCAATTTTTAGAAGGTAACTTCTTACAACCATTTATTATGTCAAAGACAACTAAGTTACATCCAGTTACAATTATGCTTGGGTTGTTAGTGTTTGGATATTTCTTCGGAATGCTTGGTATGCTTATTTCAACTCCAGTACTTGCAGTAGGAAAAACTATTTTCCAATTCTTTGATCGTAAGTATGGACTTATTGAAAGAGAACCTGATTTGATTTTTGAAGATGAATCTAAGGTGACAATAGATGTTAAAAAGATAACTAAAAACGTTAAGAAAGAAAAGTAAGTTAATTGGTTTTTATAGAGAGTTAATGGTTGGTGGAAGTTAACAAAACTGATTTACTGAAAGCTCCTTTCGAGTGGTATGAAAACATACCCGGTGATGAGCCGTTATTTAAATTAAGACTAATTAGGATGGTACCACGGTTTTTCGTTCCTAGAAAACGTGGTATCTTTTTGTTTTTTTAGAAAGGATATAAAATGAAAGAAACTAAAATATTTTTATTAGCAGGTAAGGCTAGATGTGGAAAAGATACTGCTGCTAATTTTATTAAAGATTATTATGAAAGTATGGGAAAGAAAGTTGTCCGAATTGGGTTTGCTGATTATATTAAAGGTTATGCAATGAAACTTAGTAGTTGGGATGGTTCTGATGAGAATAAACCTAGAGAATTATTACAGACTCTTGGAACTGATATTGTTAGGGAAAAAATCGATATAAATTTCTTTATTAATAGGGTTTGTGAGGATATAAGGGTTTACAAATATTTTGCTGATGTTATAATAATCTCTGGTGCAAGATTTCCAAATGAGTTAGATATTCCTAAGAAATCATTTGAAAATGTTAATGTTATAAAGATTGAAAGGCCTGGTTTTATTAATGAACTTACTGATAAGCAAAAGGCACATTCAACTGAGCATGCACTAGATAATTATGATAGTTATGATTATGTATTAATCAATGATAATTTAGATTTATTTAAAGATAGAGTTAGAAATATGATACAAGAGGTGGAACATGGAAATTAAAGATACATATATTAAATTTTTTGAAGGTAAGGGTCATAAGCATATTCCAAGTGCTGGAGTAATTCCTGAAAATGATCCTACTAGTTTATTTACTACTGCGGGTATGCAGCCATTAGTACCTTATCTTATGGGGGAAAAACATCCTGAAGGTACTAGATTAGTTGATGTTCAAAAATGTTTTAGAACAAACGATTTAGAGGAAATTGGAGATGTTACTCATCATACGTTTTTTGAAATGTTAGGGAACTGGAGTTTAGGCGATTATTTTAAAGAAGAGTCTATAACTTGGAGTTTTGAACTTTTAACTAAAGGATTTAATATTCCTGTGGAAAGACTAGCAGTTACTGTTTTTGAGGGTGAAGGAAATATTCCTCGTGATGAAAAGTCTGCTAGTATATGGAAAAGTTTAGGTATTAGCGAAGACAGAATTAGTTATTTAGGAAAAGATGATAATTTTTGGATTGCTGGTAATAGTGGACCTTGTGGGCCAGATACTGAAATTTTTTACTGGAGAAGCGAAGAACCTATTCCAGAAAAACATGATTCAAATGATGATAGATGGGTAGAAATTTGGAACAATGTATTTATGCAATATTACATGGATGAGGAAGGTAATATAAGTGAACTTTCTCAAAAGAATGTTGATACTGGTATGGGTGTTGAAAGAATTACGGCTGTTTTAGAAGGAAAAGATGATAATTACAAGACTTCTATTTGGAGTGATGTAATTAGTAAGATTGAAAAGTTAACTGGTAAGAGTTATGACGATGAAAATTATACTAAAGCAATGAGGATTATTGCTGATCATATAAGAGCAGTTGTAATGATTAGTGGTGATGATGCAGGAATTAAACCATCTAATACTGATCAAGGTTATATTTTAAGAAGATTAATTAGAAGAACTATTAGATATGCTAAAACTTTAGATATTGATATTAATAGTGATTGGGATAAGGAAATTGCTTTAATGATTATTGATAAGTATTCTAGTTATTATAGTGAACTTGAACGTAATAAAGAAACTATTCTTAGTGTTCTTGAAACTGAAAAGGTTAAATTTAATCGTACTTTAGAAAAAGGTTTAAGGGAATTTGAAAAGATAGTTAGTAGGTTAGATGGTAATACTATTGATAAAGATTTATCATTTAAATTATATGATACTTATGGTTTTCCAATTGAACTTACTGAGGAACTTGCTGCTGAAAAGGGTCTTAGTGTGGATACTTTAGGATTTAAGGAAAAATTTAAAGAACATCAAGAAAAATCTAGAACTGCTTCAGCAGGTAAATTTAAAGGTGGATTATCTGGTGATGGTGTTATGGAAACTAAATATCACACTGCTACTCATTTACTTAATGCGGCTTTAAAAATAGTTGTTAATAAAGATGTACATCAAATGGGTAGTAATATAACTGCTGAAAGAATGCGTTTTGATTTCTCTTGTGATCATAAGTTAACTGATGAAGAGAAAAAATCTGCAGAAGAATTAGTTAATAAATGGATTAGTGAAGGACTAGATGTTACTCATGAAGTAATGAATAAAGATGATGCTTTGAAGTGTGGTGCAGAATGTATGTTTATTGAAAAGTATCCAGATGAAGTTACTGTTTATTCTATAGGAGAGGTTTCTAAAGAATTATGCGGTGGACCTCATGTACAAAATACTAGTGAACTTGGATATTTTAGAATAAAAAAAGAAGAGGCTAGTAGTGCTGGTGTTAGAAGAATAAAAGCAGTATTAGAATAGGATTGCAAAGGCAATCTTTTTTTCTATTTTAATCGAAATAATTTGCAAATTTAAAAAAAACTGTTATAATAGTCCCATGTAGTATGTTGTATTATAGGGGGAATAAAAGTGATAGAAAATTTAACAATTTTAAATGAAGAGAATACAAAAGAACTTTTACAAAGTCCATTAGTTTTAGATAAAGAAAAAAGTAAAGAATTAACTGGATATCCACATATTGATAAACCATGGCAACAATTTTATACAGAAGAGGCGATAAACGCCGAAGTGCCACCAATGACAATTTATGAATGGATTTTTAAGAACAATGCACATAGAATGAATGAAGTAGCAATTTCCTATTTTGGAAAAACAATAACATATAACCAACTAAAAGAAAAAATAGATAATGCTGCAAGCGCTTTTATTAAAATGGGAGTAAAAAAAGGTGATATAGTTACCTTAATGATGCCTAACATACCAGAAAATACTGCAGCAATATATGCATTGAACAAAATAGGTGCAATCGCTAACATGGTAGATTTAAGAGCCAAAGGTGATGAACTTTTATATTATTTAAATGAAGTAGACTCTAAAGTTGTTGTAACAACAGATCTTTTTTTAGATAATATAAATCAAATAGAAGGAAAAACGAATGTTGAACATATTATAGTGGCATCACCAGCAGATTCATTACCAATAGGAATAAAACAACTTTATAAACTAAAAACTAAAGATCAAAAACTTGAATTAGATGACAAACATTGTTTATGGAAAGAATTTGAAGAATTAGGACAACAATATTTTATTGATTTTCAAGAACCATTTGAAGAAAATAGAGGAGCATGCATTTTGCATACAAGCGGAACAACAGGAAGACCTAAAGGTGTTGTTTTAACTAACGAAAACTTTAATTCAATGATTATAGAATATAAATACAGTGGATTAGAATTTGAAACAGGTGATAAATTTTTTAGCCAAGTACCACCGTTTTTAGCATATAACGTAATTTTGGCTACACACTTGCCATTATCACTAGGAATTAAAATTATAATGGTACCTGATTATCAACCGGAAAAATTTGCAGAAAATATTATGAAATATAAAACTGAACATGCAATTGCAGGGCCAGCAGATTGGGAAAACTTTTTACACAATCCAAAAGTATATAAAAAAGCAAAAGGGCCATTTAAATTAATAAGAAAAAATAGATTTAAATTTTTAAAAACATTGGCTAGTGGTGGAGATAAATTTAATGAACAAACAAAGCAAAATGTAAATGAATTACTTGCGAGTCAAGGTTGTGAAGTACAAGTTATTGAAGGATATGGAATGACGGAAGCAGGATCAGCAACATGTACAAACTTACCAAATTGTAATAACCCAAAAAGTGTAGGAGTTCCATTACCCAAGATGAATATTTGTATATATGATAACGATCAAGAAGAAGAGTTACAATATAATCAAATTGGAGAAATTTGCTTTAGTGGTCCAACAGTAATGAAAGAATATTTTGAAAATGAAACAGAAACATCAAAGACATTAAAACAGCATGCAGATGGACAAATATGGCTTCATAGCGGAGATCTTGGATATGTTACTGAAGAAGGTATTATATATATCGAAGGTAGGTCAAAGAGAATTATAGTTAGACATGATGGTCTTAAAGTATCACCATTTGAAATAGAAAATGTTATCTTAGAAAATGAAAATGTAGAAAATTGTTGTGTTGTTGCAATTCCTGATACAGAACATAATAGAGGTAGCATCCCAGCAGCAAATATAGTATTAAAGGATAATATTGAGCAATCAGAAGAAGAAGTTTTAAAAGATATTCAAAATTTATGTTTTTCTAAATTAATCGAAATACATATGCCCCAAAAATACATTCTAGTAAAAGAATTACCATTAACTAAAGTAGGAAAAGTTGATTATAGAGCATTAGAAAAACAATCAGAATTAACTAGTGAAAAAACTAAAAAAGTATATAAAAAAGAATTAAAATAGAGGTGAATTTATGAATGCAGGTATAAGTTTCTATATATGTAGTTTTTTCTACATAGTATTATTAGTAATAATATATTTTTCTAAAGAAAGATTAGAAAGTAATGAAAATAAAATATATTCATGGTTAATAATTGCAACTGTAATAGGTATTAGTCTTGAAATTACATCAACTATTTTCAATTTACATATATCAGGATTCGAAACTTTTAAAATGATACTTTTAAGATTACTAAATGTTTATTTCTTAACATGGATATTTATTTTCTTTATATACACTTATTATATATCGAAAAAGAGTAATAAAATGAATTTTTCATTACCAATAATTATTTATATACTTTTAGCACTTATTACTTTCTGCTTGCCAATTAATTTAAAAATTAGTGATGGCGTATTAAAATATACATATGGGCCTAGCGTAGACTTTGTATATTTAATATCAGGAGTTTTAATTTTAGGTTGTATAATTTCAATGTTTAAGAATTTCAAAAACATTAAAACTAAAAAATATATACCATTACTTGTATTCATTGTTATTGGAGTAATGATTGCAGGAGTTCAAATGATTTTTCCAGATCTATTATTAATGTCATCAATGCAAACTTTTGTCACGTTCTTAATGTATTTCACTATTGAAAACCCAGATTTACAAATGGTACGAGAACTATATAAAAATAAAAAATTAATAGAAAAATCAAATGAAGATACATCTAAGTTTATCTTCAGAATGACACAGGATATTAAAAAACCAGTCAAAGATATTATTTCAATGAGTCACGATGCTTCTAGTATTGATGATATGGAGGAACTTAAATCAGATATAAAATATATAAATAACTATGCAAACCAAATAGATTATTTAATGAATAAAGCCTTAAATATATCTAATATGGATACACAAAAAATAAAAGTATTTGATACAAGATATAATGTTGAAAACTTATTTAAAGAAATTACCTTTAGAGCCAAAGAAGACATAAAAGAAAATATAAAATTTGATTTCAATATCAGTAGTAATATTCCTACATATTTATATGGAGATACAATAAAAATAAAACAAGCGGTATCATCAATAATAAATATTGCTAATGATTTTACTATAGAAGGATTTATTTCATTAGATGTAAGTTCAATTATTAGATATAACATGTGTAGGCTAATCATAACTATAGAAGATTCAGGAAAAGGAATTGGAATAGATAGAATTAACCAAATCTTAAGTTTCAATAGTGATGATATGAAAAATATAGATACTGATAATAAAGACGATAGAAAATTAGATATTTTATCAGTAAAAAAACTAATCAATATGTTAGGTGGTTCATTAATGATTAAGAGC
>JAAWSW010000014.1 GCA_022801735.1 Bacilli bacterium
TTCATGATATAGATGTAAAATATGCCAAAGAAGATGGTATTGAACAAGGTTCTAAACAAGAAAAAATAGCAATTGCTAAAAATATGCTTGCCGAAAACATTGACATCCAAGTAATTTCGAAAGTTACTAGTCTAGCAAAAGAAGACATAGAAAGTTTGAAATAACTTTCTTCTTTTTATATGTAAAATATGTTATAATTAGATAGTAAGGAAGGTAATAAAATGAATGAAAATATTATTAACAATATAAGTGAAGACCTAAACATAAAACAAGAACAAGTAGAAAAAACTTTAAAACTTTTAGAAGAAGGTAATACAATTCCTTTTATTGCTCGTTATCGTAAAGAAGTAACAGGTAATTTAGATGAAGAACAAATAAAAAAAATTAACGAAGTATATATGTATGAAGTTAATTTATTAAAAAGAAAAGAAGATGTTATTAGATTAATAGATGAAAAAGGTTTATTAACAGAAGAATTACAAAAACAAATAATGGCTGCTACTAAACTAGTAGAAGTAGAAGACTTATATCGACCATATAAAGAAAAGAAAAAAACAAAAGCCACAGAAGCAATAAAAAATGGTTTAGAACCACTTGCCAAACAAATAATGGCATATACTACTAAATCATTAGAAGAATTAGTAAAGCCATATCTAAACGAAAATGTAAAAACTAAAGAAGATGCTATTACAGGTGCAGGATACATTATTGCAGAATGGATAAGTGATAACGCCTATTATCGTAAATGGATAAGAAATTTCACCTATAATACAGGTAATTTAGTAACCAAAGTAAAAAAGAATGCTGAAGATGAAAATAAAGTTTATGAAATGTATTATGACTTTACCGAAAAAGTAAAATATGCGCGAAGCTATAGAATAATGGCTATCAATAGAGCCGAAAAAGAAAAAGTTATTACAGTCAATATCGAAATTGATAAAGAAAGAGTATTTAACTTTTTAGAAGAAAAACTAATAAAAAAAGAAGGTCCATTTAATTATGTTATCAAAGACTCAATTAAAGATAGTTATAAAAGATTAATAGAACCTTCAATTGAAAGAGAAATAAGAAGCGAACTTACGGATGAGGCTTGCACTGACGCAATTAATAACTTTGGACTAAATTTAGAAAGTTTGTTAATGCAACCACCAATGAAAGATAATGTTGTTTTAGGTTTTGACCCAGGGTATGTTAACGGATGTAAACTAGCCATCATCGATAAAAATGGAAAATTTTTAGATTCAACAATAATAAAACCATTTTTAAATAATACAAGTAATGAAATAATTAATAAATGTAAAGAAAAAGTTGCTAGCCTAATAAAAAAATACAATATCGACATTATTGCTATAGGAAATGGTACCGCCTCAAGAGAAAGTGAAAAATTCTGTGCAGAAATGATAAAAGAATATAATTTAAACTGTAAATATGTTATAGTTTCAGAAGCAGGCGCATCAATATATTCCACAGAAAAAGTAGCCAGCGATGAATTTCCAGACTTATCACCAAACGAAAGAAGTGCTATAAGTATAGGAAGAAGATTACAAGACCCACTTTCTGAACTAGTTAAAATTCCACCAGCAGGTATGGGAGTTGGTTCATATCAACACGATGTTTCAAGTAAAGATTTAAATGAATCATTAGACTTTGTAGTAACCAAAGCCGTTAATAGCGTAGGCGTAAACGTTAATACTGCGTCATTATCATTATTAAAATATGTTTCAGGAATGACAAAAAAAACAATAGAAAAACTAATTAATTATCGCGAAGAAAAAGGTAGAATAAACTCTAGAAACGAAATCAAAAAAGCCAAATTATTAAGTGATAAAGTTTATGAACAAGCAATAGGATTTTTAAGAATCACTGAAGGTGAAAACATTTTAGACCAAACGGCTATCCATCCAGAAAGTTATGATATTACCTTAAAACTATTAGAAACATTAGATATGGACTTATCAAAAGTAGGAACAGACGAATTAATAGAAAAATTAGATAATATTAATATCAATGACTATGTAAATAAACTAGGAACAGATATTTATACATTAGAAGATGTTATAAAAAGTTTAAAAAGTCCAGGTAGAGATCCTCGTGATGAAATGCCACAACCAATTTTAAAAAGTGATGTTTTAGATATCAAAGATTTAAAAATAGGAATGCAACTTCAAGGAACTGTACGTAATGTAGTGCCATTTGGTGTGTTCATTGACATCGGTCTTCATAATGATGGTATGGCTCATATATCAAAATTAACAGATAAATTTATTAAACATCCTATGGAAGTTGTAAATGTTGGTGATATAGTAGACTGTTATGTAGATGATATTTTATTAGAGAAAAATAAAGTATCACTTTCATTAATAAAACCAAAGGAGACAAAATGAAAAAAATAATTCCTTTAATTATAATTTTAACTTTAGCAGGATGTTCATCTAATCATGAATTTAAAAAAACATGCAAATTAAAAAACGAAACAAAAGAAATAATAGAAAACGAAACAAAAGAAATAACATTTAATAACAAAGATGAAATAACTAGTGTAATAATAACTAAATCATATAAACCAGTAGGGAATAACATTGAAACATTAACAAATATCAAAGAAAGTTCAAAAGAATATAATAATGTATTAATCAAAAAAGAAGGAATAAATATTGCAATAATAGAAGATAGTAAAGAAGCATATGAAATTAAATATTATCTAGATGTAAAGAAAATGAAAGAAAAAGATTTAAAAACATTTGAACTCCAAAAAAACTCCATTAAATTTTTTAACAAAATGAGACAAAATAATATTAAATGCGCATAAGATAAATTAAAGGCGAAAAGAAAGGGAGATACAATGGCAAAATATTGTACAATATGTGGTAAAAAATTAAAAGAAAAAGAAGTGTGTGATTGTAAACAAAATAATAAAATTTCCTCTAAAGAAATAATCAATAGTTTACAAGAAACAGTAAAAGGTATTTTTGTAAAACCAATCGATACCATAAAAAATAAATGCAAAGAAAAAAACTTTATACCTTCTATGATTTTAATTGGAATTATGAGTATAATAACTGGATTATTTATAACAGCATTATTTAAAAATAGTATAGAATTATTTAATCAAATAAATACATTAAGAATGTATACCTTTAGTCCGTTATATTTAGATGTGCCATATATCAAAATATTTATAATAACAGTCATTGTTACATTTGCTTTATCCTTTGCTTATATAGGAATTTTGTATTTAGTAAATACAACTATCTTTAAAGGTAGGGCTAACTATAAAACAATTTATTCACTATATGGTGTAACCTCTATAGTTGTAACAGCATCATTAGTACTTGCCACTGTTTTATCATTTGTAAATATTGGTGTTTCTCTAATAGTATTAGTATTAGGTGTATTTTTAAACCTTGTATATATGTATCATGGAATAAAATTTATCGGGCCCAAAGATGAAAATAAACATGCATATATTTATTTAATCACTAATATTTTATATTTTATAGTAGTTTCAATAATTACAGAATTATTTATGTAAAAGGCGCATATTAATGCGTCTTTTCTATTAAACAAAACAGTTGACAAAACAACTATTATTTTATATAATTAGCACAAGGCAATGAAGAGGAATAGTAATAAAAGCAAGTGTTTATAGTGAACTTAGGATAGTGGAAACTAAGTAAATAATCTTTTATGAACGTACCTTAGAGCTGTTTGTATATCTGCATTAAAGATGAAAGAGCATAGCGAATTCTATGAAGTAAGGTGGTACCGCGGGTTATCTCGTCCTTATTTTATAGGATTTTTTTAATTAAGGAGGAATAAAAATGCAAGAATTATTTAACAAAGTATTTGCTGATTTAAACTATAACATTGAGCCAAAAATAATTAAATCAAACAAAGAAGCAGACTTTCAATGTGATGAATGTTTCAAATTAGCCAAAGAATATCATAAAGCCCCATTTATGATAGCCGAAGAAGTAGTAGAAAAAATAAAACAAGAACCAAACTTTGAAGATTATTTCAAAGAAGTAGCTGTTGCCAAACCAGGATTTATTAATATCGTAGTTAGCGATAAATATATATGTGAAAACCTAAAAGAACTAATGGATAAAGAAATTCTAGGTGCAACTAAAGAAGATAAAACAATAGTTGTAGATTATGGTGGACCAAACGTAGCCAAACCATTACATGTAGGACACTTAAGAGCCGCAGTAATCGGACAAGCCATTAATAACATTTTAAAATTTAAAGGAAACAAAACCATAGGCGACGTACATTTAGGTGATATTGGTACCCAAATGGGACAAGTTATTTATGGAATTTTAACAGACTTTCCAGATACCAAACCAGAAGATATAGAAATTGACTTAGACTACTTAAACGTTACATATCCAAAAATGAGTGCATTATGTAAAGAAGACGAAGAAGTAAAAGCAAAATGCTTACAAATAACAAAAGAACTTCAAGATGGGGACCCAACTTATAAAATTTTATGGCAAAAAATTTGGGATTTATCAGTAAGCGATATAAAGAGAATCTACGATTATTTAAATGTACATTTTGACTTGTGGTATGGAGAAAGCCACGCTTATAAACAATTTGATGAAATGATGCCTTTTTTAGAAAATCAAGGCGTAGTGATAGAAGATGATGGTGCTAAAATAATTGATGTTAAAGAAGAAGGCGATAAAGTAGAACTTCCACCTTGTATGATTCAAAAAAGAGATGGAGCCTATTTATATGCAACTTCAGACTTAGGAACCATTTGGCAAAGAGTAAAAGATTTTAAACCAGATGAAATTATTTATGTTGTAGATGGAAGACAGAGCATGTACTTTGTCCAAGTATTTAGAGCAGCCAATAAAGGAAACATTTACCATGGAAAATTAGAACATCATGGATTTGGTACAGTTAATGGTGCTGATAATAAACCATTTAAAACACGTAGTGGGGGAGCATTAAAACTAGAAGATTTAATTAAACAAGTTAAAGAAGAATTCATTAATTTAAGAGAAGAAAATAAAAATATGGATGAAGAAGACATTGATAAAATAGTTAATGCAATTATAAAATTTGCAGATTTACAAAACAATCTAGAACGTAACTATATTTTTGACATTAAAAAATTTAGTGGAGTATCAGGAAAAACAGGCCCATATATTTTATATACATATTTAAGAATTAATAAAATCATTTCTGAAACAACTGGAAAACTTTCAAACACTATTTATAGTGAAACTGATAGAGCACTAAGATTAAAAATGCTAGAAGTTAGCGATGTGCTTGATTTAGCCTCAAAAGAAAGAAGACCACATTATATTGCAGACTATTTATATGATCTTTCAGTTACTGCCAACAACTTTTATCAAAACAATAAAATGTCAGGCTTAACTGGTGTTCAAAAAGAAGATTTTGAAGTTATTTTACAATTTAATAACTATATAATTAAAACATTATTAAATTTACTTGGAATTCATATTCCAAAGGTAATGTAATAAAAAAAATAAAAATTAAAATATTATTATTGCAAAGTCTATAAGTTTGTGTTATAGTAAATAGGAAGGTAGTAGTATACTTACCAGACATTACTATAGAAAGGAAAAATAATATGGAACAAAGAAATAAAAACAAAAACGCTTTAATAGGAGGCTTACTTGCGATTGTATTCGTTATGGCTGTAGGATATGCAGCATTTGCAACACAATTAAATATCAATGGTACTGCTAATATTACATCTAATTGGGATGTACATATTCAAAATGTTGAAGCAACAAATACAGTAGGAACTGCAACATCTAAATCAATTACTCCAGATTTTGCTAATCTTCCAGAAGGAACTAAAACATTAACTGCTTCATTCGAAACTGACTTAGTTGCTCCAGGAGATGCTATTACATATACAGTAACAGTTAAAAATGGCGGAACTTTAGATGCTAAATTAAGTGATATTGTATTCAATTTTACTACAACAGAAACTAATGCTATTGAATATAGTTATTCTGGAATTGCTGAAAATGATACTTTAGCAGCAGGTGCTGATAAATCATTTACAGTAACTGTAAAATATAAAGAGTCTATTACATCACAACCAGCAGAAGCAGATAAAACAAATGGATTAACTATGACATTAACTTATGTTCAAAACACTACTGAAGCAGCAGAATAGTTAATATAGCAAAATTTAAGAAAACTTTTAATAGTTTTCTTTTTTTGACAAAAAAAACCATATTTACATTTTACTTGTCAAATAAAACAAAATATGTTAATATATAAATAATGATAAGAGAGAATAACCTATAAAATAGGTCTAGGAAGGATGAATCACATGGAACAAAGACATAAAAATATGTTAATAGGAGGCCTACTTGCAATCGTATTGATTATGGCAGTAGGATATGCAGCATTTGCAACACAATTAAACATTAATGGTACCGCTAATATTACCTCTAATTGGGATGTACATATCGAAAGTATTACACCAGGAGAACCAGTTGGAAGTGCTAAAAACATCGCCACTTCAGTTGACGAAGGAAAATTATCAGCAGAGTTTGAAACAGAATTAGTTGCGCCAGGAGATTCAATCACTTATACAATTGTTGTAAAAAATAATGGTAACTTAGACGCAAAACTAAGTACTATTGACTTTAATAAAGGTACTGAATCAGTAATTCAATATAGTTATAGTGGAATTGATACAACTGGTGAAACTAGTTTATTACCTGCTGGTGTTGAAAGAACATTTACAGTTACAGTATCATATAACTCTAATGTTACATCACAACCATCAAAAGATGACTTACAATCAATTTTAACAATGAAATTAAATTATGTTCAAGCCACTACAGAAGGGGAATAGTAATCCAATAAAACTAAGTATTTAAATATGCTTAGTTCTTTTTTTATAAGGCATTTTTTAGCAAATTTTGTATATTTTTCACCTAAATTCGTTGCAAAATATATAATCGTATGTTACAATAAATTATAGTGATAATAATAGAGAAGTATGTAAGTAGAGGGGTATAAAATGAAAAGAACAGTGATATTATATGCTTTATTAATACTATACATAATAATCAATTCAATATTTATAGTTCCATCTAAAGTACCACTTTATAACGAACTTATAAATCCATTGATGTGGATTATTATTTGTGGAATTGCTATTTTTCTAAGTAAAGATAATTCAATTAGAATAAAGGATGAGAATAATAAAACACAAAGTTTGTTTATAGTAATGGTAATTTATATCATTATTTACTTCTTACTTGGTTTAATTTTTGGTTTTCAAAGAACACCATATGCAAAAGATATTATGCATATTTTAATGAATTTATGGTCATTTGGAGGTATAATTTTCTTTCAAGAGTTTATTAGATCTTCAATGATAAAATTAGAAAAAAAGAAAAAATTAAATTTTGTATTAATTGTCATTTTATTTGCGATTGCCAATTTATCATTTAACAATTTTCTTGATAATTTCGCCAATATAAAGAATTTATTTATATTTGTGGTAGCAACTGCAATACCAATTTTTGTAGCCAGTGGAGTTTTAACATATTTATCATATATAGGTGGAGCAAAATTACCAATTATTTATAGACTGTTTGTAGCGCTTCCAGAATTCATAGTGCCAATCATTCCAAACTTAGATTGGTTTGCTACAGCAGTACTCGGTGTTACATTACCACTTGCAGTATTTGTTTACTTAAATTATGTACACTTAAATAAAATTGAAAGACTTTCACGTCGTGAAAGAAAGAAAAATAATCCAGCCATGTATATACCAATATTTGTATTTATTGCTTTAATAGCAGGATTTGTTGTTGGTATATTCAAATATCAACCTATTGCAGTATTGTCAGGAAGTATGCATCCAACGTTTGATAGAGGAGATGCAGTTGTAATAAGAAAATTAACTAATGCTGAAAAAGATCAGTTACAAAAAGATGATGTTATTCAATATGCTAGTGGGAGCAAGTTCGTTGTTCACCGTATAGTTGAGATAGACAATGACGAATCTGGAAATAGAATTTTTGTTACAAAAGGGGATAATAATAATGGTATTGACTTGAACCCAGTAACTTATGATCAAGTAGTTGGGAAAGTTTCTTTCATTATAAAATACATTGGATATCCATCAGTGTGGTTAAGCGGAATGGTATCTTAATATAAAGAATAAAAAGGAGAGATAGTATGAAACCAAAAAATGGGAATAAAATTATTTTAAAACAATGGGTTCAAGTATTTTTGCTTATAATTGTTTTAATTATTATGGCAGGCTCAATTTGGGCTATTGTTAAAAGTGTAAGTGGAGAAGAAAGTGCTAAAGAAGAATTATATACTTACAATTATAATAGTAATTTAAGTTATAGAGTGGTATTAAAAGATAATCCATTCTTTACTAATAAAACTTTAGGAATGAATAAACAATATATTGCGTCATTAATTGACCATATTGAAGTAGATACAAAATATAATTTCCAAAGTTCAAAAGACTTAGAGTATAACTATACATATGAGATAGTAGCAACTGCCAAGGGAACCTATTCAGAATCAGAAGCAAAATCAACAGAAGTATGGTCTAAAAATTATCCGATTGTACCATTAGCAACAAAGACAGGAACTGGAAAAGATATTGCAATTAATCAAACTGTTTCTATTAACTATAATACGTACAATCAAGTTATGACAGACTTTAGAAATCAATTTGGATTATCAGTAGATGCTAGTGTTGATGTATCACTTAAAATTAATGTAACTGGTGGACTTCCAGGTAAAGACAAAACATTACAAGAAAGTAATACAATGACATTAGAAATACCATTAGTTAAACCTACAATTGAATTAAAACCAAATTATGTTAATAATGGTGGAAAAACAATTTATAAAGAAACACCAGCAGGTGATATAGACATTAATATTCCATTATTAGTTGTAGGAATAATCATGTTATTATTTACTGTAATAATGCTTAAAAAATTAGGAAGTAGTTTACTTACAACTACTAAGAAATCCGAATATGTATTAACCCTTAATAAGATACTTAAAGAATATGGTGACATTATTGCTAAAGCAGAAAATGTTCCAAACTTAACACAATATGATGTAGTTCATATCAAAGACTTTACAGACTTAGTAGATATAGAAGAAGAATTACATTCACCAATTATCTATACTGAAATTCGTGAAGATTTAGAATGTTGGTTTATGATATTTAATGATAAAACAGCATACAAATTTATCCTTAGATATGAAGATTTCGCTCGTTTAATTAGAGATTAATAAAAAACGATATATTAATTTATATCGTTTTTATTTGTTTAATAATATCTAATACTTCTTTTTCGTTTTCATCAAACAATTCAACGCGAACATTGCAAAGCCCATATTCTTTAAGTTCATTTAAATAATTAATCAAATTTAACTTTTCATGATGCATAATATGTGTTTTGCAATTTCTAGTAAAAATAGGAAATAATTCATTATATTTATTTTTTAAATAATACTTATTTTTCTTACAAAGAGGACAACCATCATTCATAGAAATTAAACAATGATTCATTACCATTAATTCTAAAGTACCATAAACAATAAACTCTATATTATTGTTTATCTTTAAAATATCCTTTAATTGTTTCATCGAAAGTTCTGGAGATAAAGTTACTAAAGAAGAGCCAAAACTTTGTAGAGCATCCGCACTATAACTATTAACCACATTTAAAAAGTAATCAGTTATGCAATTATTGTTTCTAACATATTTATGAAGACCACCCAATTCTGTAATTAATAGATTTTCATTTTCAAACTCTGGTAAATTATAATTAGTGCGATTAGTTCTAAAGAAAATATTATCATTTTTATATTTTAAATATAAATTGTAATCATCAATATAAATATTATTAACTCCACATTTTAAAACTGCTTTAAGTTGCTTTTCATTACGAACTAAAATATTAATTTTAAAATCATTATTACACAAATTATTAATAGGTTTAATTACAAAATTGGAGACTGACTTATTAATCTTAGTTCTAGCCAAAATAAGTTCATCAACCAACTGCCTACGTAATTCATTTAATTCCCTTAAAGAAATAAACAAATTATCATCAAGTTTGATATCGATTATATTAACCTCAAAAATAGTATCCCCAAGTTTAGATAATTGTTTAATAATATTATCCTTAGTAGTAGGGGAGTTTATTGCTTTTTCTGACTTACTTCCAGAAACACTAATAGAATGACTACCATCATCAATAGTAACCACAATATTTTTATTTAAATATGCTTCAACTGTATAATTAATTTTTATTTTTCTTAAAGGATAATTATTTAATCTTTCCATAAGAAGATAATCAGTAGTCTTTAAAACAACATCAGTACCCTTAATCGATAATTTATTATCCAAATAAACAACTTCTCCTTTAGAAGCTTTATTAATAAGTAACCCCTTAGAATTATATAATTTATTCACGATAAGCCCTTTACCATTCTTTTGAAATCTAATTCCATCATTTTGAGATAAATCATCATTAAGTTTAATCATAATTTTTTTATCACACTTAATAACTTCACCAATAGGGACACCAATATGATTAGGACTATCAATATTCATTAAATCAAAATTTTTATTTTTAAATAAATGTCCAGAAGTAAATTTTCGATTAAATAATTTTTTCAAATCCCTTTCAGAACTATTAGTACAACCATTATCAATCAATTCGCGATACATTTTAGTAATAAAAGAAACATAAGCAGGACTTTTCATACGTCCTTCAATTTTTAAACTTTGAATATTACTATCTAAAATTTTATCAAAATGAGAAGAAGTATTAAGTTCTTTAGGGCTAAGTAAATATGAACCCTTAGTTTTTAAAACATTACCATTTCTAATTAATGTATAAGGTAATCTACATGGACCAGCACATTCGCCTCGATTACCACTTCTACCACCATTTAAACTACTAAATAAACAGCACCCACTATAACATATACATAAAGCCCCATGTATAAAAACCTCTTTCTCAATATCCGTTTTTAAATTATTAATTTCATCTAAAGAAAGTTCACGTGCGAGAACAACCCTAGAAACACCCAAATCTTTATACAATTTTAAAACCTCATCATTACAATTATTAGTTTGCGTAGAAGCGTGTATTTCTAAGTCAGGGATATTTTCCCTAACCAACTTAATCATCCCAATATCCTGCATAATAATTGCATCGACACCATTTAAATAAAGAAATTTAACATAATTAATAAACTCCAATACTTCATCTTCATAAATGATAGTATTAACAGTAATATACACCTTAACACTAAATAAATGAGCATAATTAATTGCTTCAATTATTTCATCATTATTAAAATTATCTGCAAATTTACGTGCCCCAAAATTATTTCCACCAATATATATAGCATCCGCACCATTATTAACTGCTGCTCTTAAAGCCTCCATATTTCCAGCGGGGCATAGTAGTTCAGGTTTTTTCATAAAATCACCAATATAATTATAGACTATTTATAAAAATAAATAAAGTTTAACTTGAAGAAAATAAAGTATATATGTTATTATAAAAATGGTGATGAAAAATGGAGGCAAAACAATTTACTATGAAAGATGAACATTTTATATGTGAAGTTTGTAATGAAGATGTGAATCCATTAGGTTATACAGCCAGAGATCACTGTCCAAAATGTTTATCATCAAAACATGTAGATATAAATCCAGGTGATAGAAGAGAATCATGCCATGGAATATTAAAACCAATTGCGATTGAAAATTTTAAAAATACATATAAAATAATATATAAGTGCCAAAAATGCAGCACTATAAAGAAAAACATCATGGCTAAAGATGATAATATGGATTTGATAATAGATATTATGAGCAATCCAGTAAGCATAAATCATTAATACAAATTACGTATTAGTCATTTACATAAATATTAGAAGTGGTATAATAATGATAAGGAGGCATGGCTATGAATGCAAAGAAATCAAATAAAAATAGAAATATCATAATAGGTACAGTAGTTGGAGTAGTATTACTAATTATAGGTTTTATAGGTTATATCGTAATAGGAGATTTAAAACAAGAGGATATCCTAAGAAATGAAATAAAAATTATATCTGAAAAAGATGTAACAAAAGATAGATATAATAATCCTATAAAAACTAAAGAAGATTATGCCGTAGTAGAAAAAGCGATTAAAGAATATTTAGACGACTATGCAGTTACATTACAAAATGTAATGAAAATCATTGAAGACAAAACAATAATAAATATGTTAACTGCAGATAACTATCAAAAAGATGGTCCAGACTTTAAAACAAGTAAAGAATTCTTAACAAATACTAAAAAAACATTAAGTGAAGGATTAACAAAACTATCAAATATGACCAGTACTGAAACAGTCATGAAAAATATTGAAGATAAAAAACTAGACAAATATTATAACGATCTATATAAAGAATTAATGCTTAATGGAATTGCCGAAAAAGATTTCGAAACAGCAAAACAATATTTACAAACAGCAGGCAATCAAATGAATAATCTTTTAAATGTTGAAGAGCAAGTAATAGATTTATTAATTGCCAATAAAGGTAAATGGAAAATTGAAAACGGAAAAATAGTATTCCAAGAAACTGCTACATTAAATAAATATAACGAACTATGTAATAAATTAGGATAACAACAACAGTGATTAATTCACTGTTTTTTTACCCTTTAAACTGTCCACCATTAACATGTATTACTTGGCCTGTTGTATACGAAGAATCATCACTGGCTAAATAAACATATGCAGGTGCAATTTCATAAGGATTTGCCATTCTTTTCATATCAGAATCAGAACCTAAAGTAGGAATTTTATTCGGTTCCCAACACGCTGGTTGTAAAGGAGTCCAAAATACCCCAGGTGAAATTGCATTAACTCTAATCCCTTTAGTTGCAAGATTAGTAGATAAGGCTCTAGTAAATCCAACAATAGCGCCCTTACTTGTAACATAGTCAATAAGTTCTGGCTCACCATAAAAAGTAGTTATAGAAGTAGTGTTAATTATAGATCCACTTTCCATATAAGGTAGAGCAGCCTTAGTTAAATAAAACATAGAATAAATATTAGACTTTAAAGTAAAATCAAATTGTTCATTAGAAATATCATCCAACTTTTTTTGCTGATATTGAACTCCAGCATTATTAACTAATATATCAATTTTCCCAAAAGTATTAACTACTTGATTTACAACATTTTCACTAAAACAAGGTTCCTTTAAATCACCAGATATAAGTAAACAAGGTCTTCCCAATGCCTCAATATACTTTCTAGTATATTCAGCATCTTCATGTTCATTTAAATAAACAATAACAACATTTGCGCCTTCCTTTGCAAAATGAACTGCAACAGATCTACCAATACCAGAATCACCACCAGTAATAATTGCTACCTTATCTTTTAGTTTATTACTACCAATATAATTGGGATTATCAAAAATAGGTAGGGGAGTCATCATATATTCCATCCCTGGTTGAATATTTTGATGTTGACTAGGCGCACCAACCATAAAATTTTCACACTTAGTTCCAATTCCATATTCATTAATATTTGTCAAACCATAATTACCATTTGTACATGATTTGCATCCAAACTTATCATTCATAAAATCATATCCTTTCCTTTAATTTTATTGCTTTATTCATATTTTTTTCATTTAAATCATCTTTAATAAATAAATATTTTATGTTATAATAAAAACGTAGTAATTATTAACAATATTAATAACTTACTGAAAAAGAAGGAGAGATTTACATGGAATTAAAAGGAAGTAAAACAGAAACCAATTTATTAACTGCATTTGCAGGTGAAAGCCAAGCAAGAAATAAATATACATACTTTGCATCTACTGCAAAAAGTGAAGGGTATGAGCAAATTGCTGCTATATTCCAAGAAACAGCAAACAACGAAAAAGAACACGCTAAAATGTGGTTAAAACTATTATTTGGTGGAGATATTAAAGATAGTTTAAAAGTAGATACTAAAGAAGCTTTAAAAATGGCTGCTGAAGGAGAAAACTACGAATGGACTGATATGTATGCAGATTTTGCAAAAACTGCTAAAGAAGAAGGATTTGACCATATCGCATACTTATTTGAAGAAGTAGGAAAAATTGAAAAAGAACATGAAGCAAGATATTTAAAACTATTAGAATCAGTAAAAGAAGAAAAAGTATTCAAAAGTGAAGCACCAAAAATGTGGGTTTGCCGTAACTGTGGACATGTACACTATGGTGAAGAAGCACCTGCAGTATGTCCAGTATGTGCTCACCCAAAAGCATATTTTGAATTAAGAGCAGAAAATTATTAAGAAAAACACTGAAAAGTGTTTTTTTATAATAAAAAAGAATGAATTTGATAAGTGGGGATAATAGAATAAAAAATATAAATATTATAGTATAAAAAAAACACCAAAAGGTGTTTTTACTTTTTCCACATGTTACTAATATTAGAACTTTGACTATACATAAAGTATAAAGGTTTATTAGTAATAAGTTCAAAATCACCAGCATATTCACTAGCCCTGGCTCCAAAATTAAGTTTAAACTCATTAAGTCCACTATAAGAACTTTCCTTTTGAATATTACTAATACCACCTAAATTAAATCTCTTATAACCAAGTTTAGAATATCTTCCCATTAACTTCCATAGTAATAAATGTTTCGCATTAAAATTTTTGTAATTTTTATCATATCCATCAATTACTAAATGAACTTCATCACACCATTTAATAACTAAAGCAGAAGAGAGGATAATACCATCAGGATATTCGCGTAAATAATTAGTTGCTATTACTAATTGTTTTTTATATTCCTCAAACCTTTGGTCAACCTCTAATTTACGATTAATTATTTTATCGTTATTACCACTATTTTTAATTAACATATCATTTAATTCTAAACTCATTTTACTATATTTAGAATATAGATTTTGTGTAATCTTTAAATATTCAGTAGTATCTAATTTACTATAATAAAAATCAATTAAATTTTCCTTATCAAAAAATTTGTATAAATCTTTAAAATATTCTAAATCCCTTGGATATTTATCCTTAGTGTGTAAATATAAATAATCAAGATTCTCAATATTACCATGATAAACTTTTATACCATCACGAGTTGCCTTTCTTATTTTAGTACGGAAATTTTTATTAATATTCGCAAAAATTTGTGTATAAGGTAAATCAATATTAACAATTGCCTCAAATCTAGGCTTTAAAGCCTCAAAATAATTATTATAACCTAAATGATAAAATTTATTTTTCTTTAAATTATCAAAAATCGCATCATAATTAGGATTAGTACCAATTAACTTATAATCCGCACTATAAACTTTTTTAACCAAAATTGGACTTATTTTAATTGCTACAATCTCTCTTTTACCTAAAAACTTTTTAACTTCATTTGTAAAAGTATTAACCAATTCAAAATTATTATAATCGACTAAAAATCCTCTAGGTGCAAAAGCATATTTAAAACCATTAATTTTTCTAACTAAAATTAAACTTGCTGCCTTAATACCACTATCATCGACAAGACCTAAAAAGAAAGAATCATAACCTTCTTCATTCATCGTAAACGCATATTCAGTAGTTTGATAAATTGAAGATGGCTTAAAGTTTTGACTAAACATCTTAAATTCAGCGTTTGTAAGTTGTTTAAGTACCATATAATTCCTCCTTTCATAATAGATATACTAGTAAACCAATTATACCATAATTAACCAAAATACGCTATTAAATAATTAATATTCATAAAATAATTAAAACCTTAATATATTTATACAGGTGATAGAATGGACAAAGTTGGAATACCTAGAAGTATCTTTTACTATTATTATGGGGATATATGGAAATATTATTTTGATTATTTAAAAATACCTTACATAGTAAGTCCCAATACAAATAAGGAAATAATGTCTCATGGATTAAAATACTCAAATGACGAAATGTGTTTAGCCCTAAAAACATATTTAGGACATGTTCATTATCTTCAAAATAAATGCGATTATATACTAGTCCCTAGAATCGATAATTATGGCTTAGATAATCAAACATGTACCAATTTTTTAAGTACTTATGACATCGTACAAAATACATTTAAAACAAAAGTTTTAAACTATAATATCGATTTAACCAAAAACGAAACTGAAGAAAAAGGACTAATAAAAATCGGACTAGCCCTAAATAAAAAGAAAAGAGAATGTAAAAAAGCCTATAAATATGCCATAAAAAAATATACAGAAAATAAAGAAAGAGAAATAACAATTAACGAAAACAAACTAAACTCTGATAAGACAAAAATACTTATAGTAAGTCATCCTTATAATACATATGACGATTTAATAGGAAAAGACATATTAAAATACTTAAATAAAAATGATATAGAAGTTATCTTTAGTGATAAATTCGATGCAAAAATAACCAATAAATTAAGTAAACAATTATCAGAAGATTTATATTTTAAATATCCAAAAGAAAATATAGGCAGCTTAGTATACGCTAAAGACAAAGTAGATGGAGTCATATTCATATCTGCATTCCCATGTGGACCAGATTCATTAGTAAATGAACTAGTAATGAGAAAAATAAAATTACCACATATTAATTTAGTTTTAGATGATACCTCATCATTTACAGGAACCGAAACAAGATTAGAAAGTTTTATTGATATGATTAGGGGGTTAAATAATGACTAAAATATCCTTTCCAATAATGGGAGATTACGAAGTACCAATTAAATACCTTTTAACTCACGTATTTAAAGAAGAAATAATAATGCCACCACCAATAACTAATAAAACAATAGAAATAGGGACCAAATATAGTCCAGAATTTGTTTGTACCCCTTTTAAATATACACTAGGTACCATGATAGAATCTATCGAAAAAGGCGCCGAAATATTAATCCAAATGGGTGGAGGATGTAGATATGGTTATTATGGTGAAGTTCAAGAAAAAATATTAAAAGACTTAGGTTATGATGTAAAACTAGTAAACCTTGTAACCCAAGGAAAAGCAAATATCAAAAGAATATGCACTGAACTAAAAAAAGTAGGAATTAAATATAGCAAACTAAAAGCCATTTATTATGGGTTCATCACCATAAAAATGGTTAAATATATGGACCAAATAGATGACTATATAAGAGAAAATATAGGCTTTGAGGTAAATGAAGGTTCCTTTGAAATATTAAAACTAAAAATGTTAAATGACTTTGGCAAAGTAAAAAATTATAAAAGCCTTAGAAAACTATATAAAAAATATATAAAAGAATTTACCCAAATACAAATAAGAAAACCAGATAACTGCCTAAAAATAGGAATAATAGGTGAATTATATACCATAATGGAACCTTTTTCCAATTACTTTTTAGAAAAAAATCTTGCTCAAAACAAAATAGAAATCAAAAGATTTACAAACGTTCACTATCTATTATTTGAAAAAGGAAAAAGTATAAAACAATATTTAAAATATACCCAAAAGTATATTAAATATCCAATGGGAGCCGATGCCGCAGACAATATAGCCAGAACAAAATATCTTTGCGAAGAGGGATATGATGGAATTATTCACATAAAATCATCATTCTGCACACCAGAAATAGGCGCTATGCCAATAATAAATAAAATCGCCGAAGAATATAATATACCAGTTTTATTCTTTAGTTTTGATGCCAATACTTCAGAAACTGGAATAAAAACAAGATTAGAAGCATTTTATGATATGTTAGAAATGAGGAGAGATAAATGAAAGATTGCTATTTAGGCGTTGATATAGGCTCAATATCAACAAAGGGAGTAATCATAGATGAAGAAAATAATATAATTTCTAAAGAATACATATGGACAGAAGGAAACCCTGTAAACGCTGTTAGAAACTTAATAAAAATATTAAAAGATAACCTTCCAAAAAACTATATAGTAAAAGGAATTGGAACAACAGGAAGTGCTAGAAAACTAATCGGACTAATGTTAAAAGCAAATATCGTAAAAAATGAAATCACTGCTCACGCTGTAGGCACATTAACATTTTATCCAAACGTTAGAACAATTCTAGAAATAGGTGGTCAAGATTCAAAAATAATATTAATAAAAAATGGTATTATTACAAACTATGCCATGAATACATTATGTGCTGCAGGAACAGGTTCATTCCTATCAAGTCAGGCTAAACGCTTAGGACTAAAACCAGAAGAATTTGGTAAATATGCATTAAAATCAAAAAATCCTGTAAAAATCGCCGCAAGATGTACAGTCTTTGCTGAATCAGATTTAGTTCATAAAGCCCAAGTTGGATATCCAAAAGAAGATATAATCGCTGGTCTATGTAAAAGTGTTGTACTAAACTATTTAAATAATGTCGGAAAAGGAAAAAAAATAGAAGGACCAATTATTTTCCAGGGTGGCGTTTCCAAAAATGAAGGTGTTGTAAAATACTTTAAAGAAGTATTAAAAGAAGATATAATAGTAGATGAAAATAGTCATTTAATGGGGGCAATAGGCATAGCCGTTTTAGCCAGAAAAAATAAAATAGGTAAAACCTATTCATTAGAACTAGAAGAAATTACCTTCGATACAAAAGCAACCGAATGTAATAGATGTTCAAACAACTGTGAACTTTTAAAAATATATCGTAATAATGAATTAGTAGATTCATGGGGAAGTAAATGCGGAAAATTTTAAGACATCCAACAAGGATGTTTTTTAATGTCTAATTTTGTATACTTTCCCAAAAACATTAATAAAAGTATTGAAAAAGTATGGGGGGGGGGGGGTATAATTCTAATTAAAAGGCGTGATACAAAGATGAATAAACTAAAAATTATGAATATTTTAAATTGTGTAATAATATCCAGCATAATAATATTAATCGTGACTTTATCCAAAATAAGTTTTTTTAAATTTTACGAAAAATATCCATATATAGAAAAGGTAGTTAATATTATAACCCTTATTATAGTATTAGGATTGATTTTAAAAATTATTATATAAAATTAATTTCTTTATCGTTAATAACTATTTGACATAAAATTAATAATGGTGTATAAAATATATTAACGAAAAGGAAGTGGATTATGGCAAAAAAATTAGTTATAGTGGAGTCGCCTACAAAAGTAAAATCAATCAGTAAATATTTAGGATCAGATTATATTGTATCTTCAAGTAAAGGCCATATTAGAGATTTATCAACAAAAGGTAAATTTGGATTAGGTGTTGATATTGAAGATAATTTTAAACCAGATTATAAAACAATAAGCGGTAAGAAAAAAGTAATAGACGAATTAAAAAAAGAAGCAAAAAATGTAGATACTGTATATCTTGCAACCGACCCTGACCGTGAGGGAGAGGCTATCGCATGGCATATATACGATGTTCTAGGACTTACTGACAAAGACTATAATCGTGTTTTATTCTCAGAAATTACTAAAAAAGGAGTTACTGAGGGAATAAATAATGCAGGTAAAATCGATAAAGATTTAGTTAATAGCCAAGAAACCAGAAGAATCTTAGACAGAATAATTGGATTTAGATTAAGCAAACTAATAAAATCAAAAACAGATGGTACAAGTGCAGGGAGAGTTCAAAGCGTTGCCCTAAAATTAATAGTTGATAGAGAAAGAGAAATACAGGCCTTTAATCCAGAAGAATATTGGACAATAACTGCTGCATTCAAAGATTTTAAAGCCGATCTTTTCCAATATAAACACAAAAAAATAGAAGTAAAAACAGAATTAGAAGCCAACAATATATTAGATAAACTTTCCAATGCTTTTGAAATTGAAAGTGTAGAAAAAAAAGAAAAACAAAAAGGTTCAAAAGCACCATTTACAACAAGTACAATGCAACAAGAAGCATCAAGTAAACTTAGATTTGGTGCTAAAAAAACAATGTCAGTAGCGCAAAAACTGTATGAAGGAATTGACTTGGAAAACGAAACAGTTGGACTTATTACTTATATGCGTACAGACTCAATTAGATTAGCAGATGAATTTATCAAAGAAACATATAAGTTTATTGAAACGAAATATGGGGATAAGTACATAGGTAGAGTAAAAGTAAGCAAAAAAACAGAAAATGTTCAAGATGCACACGAAGCAATAAGACCAACTAGTATTAATAGAACTCCAGAAAGTGTAAAACCATATTTAAAAGATGACGAATTTAAATTATATCGTTTAATTTATTATAGAGCCTTAGCCAGTCTTATGAAAGAAGCAAAAGTGGAAGCAACAACCGCTATACTAAACAACAATGATTATCAGTTTAAAGCAACAGGTCAAATTATAGTATTTGATGGATATTTACAAGCTTATAAAGATTATGAAGATACAAAAGATCAAGCACTTCCACCACTTGATACATATAAATCAAATATTATAGTATCAAACGATATAACTAAAGACCAACACTTCACGCAGCCACCAGCCCGCTATACAGAAGCAAAACTAATCAAAGAAATGGATGAATTAGGTATTGGTAGACCAAGTACATATGCCACAATTATGGATAACATTAAAAATAGAGGATATGTAAATCTAACAGACAAAAAATTTATTCCAACTGATATTGGCTTTGAAGTTACTGATAAATTACAAGAATACTTTAACCATATAATTAATGTAGAATATACTGCTAATATGGAAACCGATTTAGATAAAATTGCTGAAGGAAAAGAAATTTGGTATGAAGTATTAGATAATTTTTATAAAGAATTTGAACCATCAGTAGAAGAAGCACTAGAAAAAATGCCTAAAAAAGAAGCCGAAAAAACAGGTGAAGACTGCCCAGAATGTGGTCACCCATTAGTTGTTAGAAAAGGTAAATATGGAGAATTTGTGGCTTGTTCAAATTTCCCAAATTGTAAATATATAAAACAAGAACCAAGAGAAGAACAAGTAATTTGTGATTGCCCAAATTGTGATGAAGGTAAAATCATAGAAAAAAGAAGTAAAAGAGGAAAAATCTTCTTTGGATGTAATAATTATCCAGCATGTAAAACTGCTTATTGGGATAAACCAATAGGTGAAAAATGCCCAGAATGTGGGAATATGTTAACAGAAAAAAAGAATACAATAAAATGTAGTAACTGCGATTATACAAAGTAGTTACTTTTCTTTTTGACAAAACGTATAAAAAAGGTATAATACAATTAAGGAAGTGATACCATGGCAAAACAGACCAAAATAGACCCTAAAGCATTTAGATTAGTAGTTAAAAGTCACAATATAACAAGAATAATTGAAATTCCAGAAACTAAAAGAGGTGTTCAAAAGCAAACAGTAGGCGGTAAAAACACTTATCTTATGGCAATAGATGCCTTTACAACCCAATTTAAAGATAAAAAAGAATTACTAGATTATGTAAAAGAACATGAACTCGCTAAACTTCCAAATATAGATTATAATCAGTTGTATCTTTCTATAGAATATATAGGCCCAGGAGAATTTAATCAACGACCTCAACCAGTATATAGTGATGAAAATACATTAATTGATTTTATAAATAACAGCGAAGTAAAAGAACACTTCCCACATGACAATAAGTATGTGGAAGAATTTAGACAAGATGTTATATCTCGCTGGACAACAGGTTTATCACAAGCCGAATATAGATTATTTATGACAGATTATAAAAATAGATATTTTGGACAAGATTTAATAAATACCTTTATAAAAATCCAAAGACAAGGTTTAATGAAAGATATAAAAGAAAAAGATGGTACCATTGGACCACTTTCACGTTATCATAACTTACGTGCTTGGTGTATGCTAACAGAGAAAATAGATGATATATTATTTGAAATTACTAGAGAAAAAATATGGTCATATCAAGAGAGAAGAGAATATGAAAGAGAAATGGAACTAGAAAGACCAAAACCATCTATAAAATTAGATGTAGTAAAAGTTCCAGAAACCAAAGTCAAACTAGCACAAACACAATTACCAAAACAAGAAACGCTTTTTGATGATTCGCTCTTCTTTAATATAGACGATACACCTAAAACAAGATAAACATACCAGTGTTTTCTTTTTTTATACCTAAATAACTTTACAATCATTTACGAGAAAACTAGACCTCATCAGTTGTTTTTCTTGACTATGTAGGGGGGGG